>JAGWGA010000060.1 GCA_028867675.1 Nitrososphaerota archaeon
ATTTTGATGTTGATGTAATTACACTTCTTGAAAAAGCACATGGTGGAACAATAGAAGAGACTCCAGAAGAAGAGATCATAGTCAATCCAATGAAGATAAAAAAATTATACAATAAATCTGTCAAGAATTTATCAGGTGGAGAACTTCAAAAAGTAGCAATTGGTGCATGTCTTTTGCAAAAAGTTGATGTTTACGCACTAGACGAACCTTCTGCATTCTTAGACGTTGAAGATAGAATTGCAGTAGCTAAACTTATTCAAAGATATGTAAGATCATATGGAAAATCTGCAATAATAGTTGATCATGACATTCAACTTATGGATTTGATCTCTGATTCAATTGTTATATTTCATGGAACTCCTGGAAGAGAGGGTCGTGCTACAACTCCAAAATCAAAAGTTGAGGGAATGAACGAATTCTTGAGATCTCTTGAAATGACATACAGACGAGATGAAACAAGTATGAGACCTAGAGTAAACAAATTGGAGAGTAGACTAGACAGAGAACAAAAACAATCTGGAAAGTTTTACTATAGAAATTGACAAAGATGCTAAAACAGGCAATGAATGGAATCCTCTCAGAGGTTGAGGCAGAGGAGCTTTATGGTGCCTTTGATCAGATAGGAAATATAATCATACTAAGAATCCCAGATTCTCTTTTACATAAAAGAAAGACAATTGGTGAAGTACTTTTAGATAAAGTAAAGACTGCTAGATCAGTCTATGCCCAATCATCTCCAGTTGAAGGAGATTTTAGAATAAGAAAACTAGAGTTACTTGCCGGAGAAGACAAGACTGAAACTGAATACAAAGAACATGGGTGTAGATTCAAAATAGATGTTGAAAAGACTTTTTTTTCTCCCAGACTTTCAACTGAACGTGACAGAATTGCAGAATTAATCCAAGAAGGAGAAACAATAATCAATATGTTTGGCGGTGTAGGAATGTTTTCTATCGTTGCTGCAAAGAAAAAGAAATGCCATGTGTACAATATAGATATCAATCCTGATGCAGCCAGATTATGCTCAGAAAATATTCTATTAAACAAACTAAAAGGAACTGTTGAATCAATAGAAGGCGATGCAGCTAAAGTAATAGAAGAAAGATTAGTTGAAGTAGGAGACAGAGTTTTAATGCTATTACCTGAAAGATCAGACGAATTTTTGGATTCTGCCATAAAAGCTGCAAAGAAAAAAGCAATAATTCACTACTACTGTCACATCCATGCTGAAAAGAAAGACCAGGTTCCGGCATTAGCACCACAACATTTTCTAAGTGTTGTTAAAGTCAAATCAGAAATTTTAGGGGCAAAGATAGTGAGACCCGTAGGTCCAAGATTTTATCAAGCAGTAGTTGATGCTGCAATATCCAAGTAATTACTTGTCATCAGTTACAAGAGACGATGGTGATGGTCTTGAGGTTGCCATGTTATAACCAATCCATGAAATAACTCCAAGAATTCCTCCTACTGCCATCAATACAGATAGCTGAAGTACAATAGGACTCCATTCAGAGAGCATTAGCAGATATGCATAAACAAAAAATCCCACAATTGCCAAGACAAAGATCATAATTCCAATAGTTCG
>JAGWGA010000061.1 GCA_028867675.1 Nitrososphaerota archaeon
AGGTATGGTTTAAAAAAGTGGTGTAGGTCTGCTCTTCTCTATGATTGAGCCTTACAAGTTTTGGTTGTAAACAGCACCATTCATAATTTTAGAGGATCGTTCGGAGCACGAACTTGTGTATCCGAGTTCCTCTCTTTGGTAGATCCATACTAATCTAGTAAGGACTTGCAATCTTAATTGTAGACTGCATGATTCAAACATCTTTTAAAGTATTAAGGATTTACTATTGTTTTCTCATATGTTATAGAATGATACGGTACAAAATAATTTCCTAATTTTTCCTGTATTTCTTGCCCGTATTTTTATCAAAATATCGAAATTTACAATGTGGATTAGCACAATGATGTATGTCAGAACCCATATCAAATTCCATCAATGGTATGCCACAGTCGGGGCAGTTCAGGTTACTTGCCATGCCCCATCGGATTCTTTTCCTTCTGGTGCCACTACATTTTCTATGCTGACAATAGGTCTTGTTTGTGCCACGTACGGTACCCCGTACGGGATAATAGGCATTGTACTATATATGCTTGATATCATCTACTAATTTGTCCCAAGCGTCACAAACCCTTCTTTCTGGTTACCCTCCAATGCCAATGGGCGCTTCCTCTGCCTTCTGTCAGAATGGGGCAGCGGTTCAAACATTTGCATCAGGAGTGATAATTGTGATTGTAGGAGTGGCTTTAATTGTGATTTCAAGTAAAAAGGGCAATTTCGAACAGTCGCCATGACCATCAGGTATTCCCACCAGTTTCTAATATGCAATAAAACCTGAAGAAATCTACGCCACTTTTTTAAACCATGCTTATCCAGTACATCTATACTTTGACCGAATATTTTAGAATACAAACATCACATCCAGAGGATTTGGGAAAGACCAGAATTAGGATGGAAAAAACACGCATGCAGCAACTAGGAATACAAAAAGGTGACATGGTGAAAATGACCGGAGGTAAAACAGCATATGCTTTTTGCTTGCCATGGGATGATAATTATGACGACCAGAACGAAAGAAACTTTGTTTGCTTGGATGAGTCAAGCAAAAACATACCTGTGATCAGAGTAAGCGACCTGACATATTCCAATCTAAGAAATTTTCATTTTGGAAATTTAGTGGAATTACAAAAATCAAATGCTGTCAAGGCAAGCAAAGTGACAGTAAAGCCGCTGTATGTCCTAGGAGGTATTGAAAAAGAGAATTTCAACCTTGATTGGCTGGAAGAGCAAGTCGCAGTATCAAAGGGAGACCGCATAGTGGGAAGGAAT
>JAGWGA010000062.1 GCA_028867675.1 Nitrososphaerota archaeon
AGCACGGCACTGATTGCTTTTCTGTTCTTTGTTCTAAGGAACATATTCATTATTAGCAAGTATAGTAATGAAGAATATCTTATCTAGCATGTAATTTTGACTTACATCTACTAGTCCGATGAGACAGTCCTGTAGGCAGTGATGAATTTTGCCACCATCTGTCCAAGATTAGAAGACCCACGAACATTATTTCTGAAACGCTTTGAGGTGAATTTGGACACACCAATTGCAATTAAAGATATACCAGACGCGTCAAGTTTTTTTGTAATTTTAGCAAGATGTTGAGTTATTTTTTCATAACCAGATGGGTATCCGTCAGTAATTAGAAAAATATATTTTCGCTCTCGTGTGTCAGTCAATAACATCCTGCGCGTCAATTCTATTGCATCTGGCAATAGAGACAAACCTTGATTTTCTAATGAACCAATGCGTGCTTGTACTTCATGAGTATATTTTTCTTCAAAATCTTTTAAAATTTGAAAATTATTATCAAAACTAAATAAAGCCCATGCATCAGATTTTCCTGCTAGATCATCTGCAGACTCTGCAACACAGACGGTAAATTCTTTTATCTGGTCAAACTTCAAACCCATACTTGCACTATTATCGATTAAAATTGCCCATGCTTCTTCAACTCGCCGTATTTCATCTCGTTCAAAAACATCAATTGATTGTGATTCAGATGCAATAGATTGAATTACCATTTGCATATCCAGATTACCCATCTGATCAATCCTTGGTTCATCTGAAAGGTTTGCCACCATTCGTATCTGTTGACTAATTCGTCTCAATAATGGAGATACTTTTTCTTTAATTTGTAAAAAGTTGTGAAAATTTCCTTGAGGAATTATAATTGTATCAAAATTAAGATCTTTCAAATTTTTTTGATATTTTCTAAGCATTTTTGATTTTAGTTGTACATCAGTTAACCATAATTCGTCAAGATTTACAATATTTTCCTGAAATAATCCATATGGTTCAAAATCTGGGCTTTTTTTGTAAGATTGTAATGTTTGTCTTATATCATGTCTTTCACAATATGGCAAGATTTTTTGAGGCAACAATCCTCTGTTCTTGTAAAGCCAGTTTGCAAATAAAACCGCATTATCTGAATTATCCATGGCACTCATCTTCATCTTTGCAATGATTTCTTCG
>JAGWGA010000063.1 GCA_028867675.1 Nitrososphaerota archaeon
TGCCGCAAACCTATAGCAAATTCCTTTGCATCGCAAATTTCCAATCTTCCTTGTTATGAAAATACACACCATTCTAAATAAAATAGACTAGGATTGACAAAACCCAGTCACATGTACCTTATATGAAATTAAAGGTACTAGAACAAAATAGATTCAAAATTCAAGGAATTTCGCACACAAGGCCAGAAGATGAACATTACCACATCGTTCTTGTTTCTTTTTCATGTCAAGTTTTTTATAAATTAGGTTCAAGGTACAGCACATTGGATGATTTCAAAAAACTAGTTTTGTTGTTTGTTTCGCGTAATGGCAATTACCGCAATCACAATTCCTGCAACACCAATTCCAATTCCAGTCATGCTTATCATATACAATTTATCAGTGACATCCTTAACTTGTTGGAAGGATTGTACAACATTTGAGACACTCTTAGATGCAGCATCCGCGTTGTTTTTCGCATCTTCTATATCACTTGTCAATTGATTTATCACAGTACCCATCTGATCCATATTTACAGATGTACCAGATGATGAGCCGGTAGACGATGGAAAGTTCAAAGCATCAACACTTGCAACATCATCTAACGGTATTTCAGCATCAATATTCTGGGTTTCCACGGTGCCTTTCAATACAAGACTATAAGTGCCAACTCTTGTAGGAATCAATACTGCATGATACTGGCCATCAACTGTAGAGCTTGGAAGAAAATCAAGGGATTTTGTTACACTGCCATACTTGATTGATATTTGCAAATTTTTTAGTGCGTTGATTACAGGTGTTGCACTATCACCACTGCCCTTCTTTATTGTAACCTGAGCTCCGTTTACCAGTCCCGTATACACAGGTTCATTATCCCACCCAACTTCAACTATATAATTACCAAAAACCTTAACGATGTGTGCTTCGACAGGTTTTACACTGAGCGGAGACACAAACACGATTGTTGCAACAAGTGATAAAAATACTATAGTAACAAGAAATTGTTTTGGTTTTTTAGTCATGGTGTGTATGTTTATAATCTAGAATGTGATTTGAGTCTAGTTGTTACTACTACTCCTGCAATTGCAATCACAATTAGAAGTGCAGGCAATGGAAATTCTGGTACAGTAGACT
>JAGWGA010000064.1 GCA_028867675.1 Nitrososphaerota archaeon
GAAATGTATGGATAGTCTGGAAGCATTGGACTCATCAGGTCTTCAGTGGCAGTAGAGTGGCCCAGGCCCATGGCATGGCCAAACTCGTGTCTTATGATTGATTCAAGCCTGTCGGGGTCAAGCCTGTTTGCCTTGAATATTGTTATTTTGGATTTTAGAATTTCGTTTCCATCTACAATTGATTTTGTGTATCCAGAATATCCGTCAGGGTTGACGTCATTTGTCAGAATTATCTCAATATCCCCTACGCCATTAGGTGCACCGTTGATGTCAAATTTTTGCGGTATGTATCGTTTTGTCGGTTCAGAATAGGCATTCTCAATTGCACCTTCCCAGCCAACAAAATATGTTGACGATGTGCCCTTTGGTCCCTTTCCTGTAAGGGAATCATCAATGGTTACAGTCTTTGTAGATAAAATTGCATCCTTTATTGCATCAATCATACTTTGTGGTACATTTGCGGTATTTGTAACATGAATATTGATCACCCGACCATCTGCAATGTTCCATGCAACCCAGGTATCAATAGTATCTCCTTGCAGGTTTTGTATGACATAATTAGATGGATAGTTTTGATGTATGGGCAATACAGTATTTACCAGTATCTCATTTTCATAATACGAATATGCAATAAATCCTGCAGATACACCAACCGCAATGAGTGCCACTATAGAATACAGTTTCTTGCTTGCCTTGTAACCTATTTTTTCTCCGTCACTTACTATTTCCTCTAAAAGTATTTTTTCCTGCTCTAATTCTTTTGATTTTTTTGATTCCTGTTCTAGTTTAATTTCAAGATCGTGCTTTGATTTTGCAAGATCCTCTGCTTGCGAAGAGACTGAATCGTTTATTTCTTCGAGTAGAAATTTTTCTTGTTCTAGTTCCTTTATCTTGCTTACATCAGTATCCAGTGATTTTTCTTTTTTTGAATTATCATCATTGGCTGAACTAATCTTATTCAGCCCCCTATTACCTGCAACAAGACTGCAAGCTTGACTGGTTTTTTGAGGCACGAGTGCGCGCCTTTTTTTATCAAGGCGTCAATTTCAC
>JAGWGA010000065.1:0-274 GCA_028867675.1 Nitrososphaerota archaeon
CTTGATTCTAGTCTGTGACATGGATTCTTCAAGTCTGGGTATTCTGGATATGGGGCCCCACAGCCACAGAGCAGATGATGCAATACCTGCCACCATTACTTGTCCTAAAAGGGATGGAAATCTTGTTACTGCTTCTGGTATTGAAACTTCTTGATAATTGGTTGTTGTAAGTTTACTTGTGATATTTTGTGGAACTGTCTGACCTATGCCAAATACGAATGCATCTTCTGTGACATGACCATCTGTTTGATCAAGTACCTTTGTTGATATGGTG
>JAGWGA010000065.1:284-992 GCA_028867675.1 Nitrososphaerota archaeon
TACGCTTATTGTAGATTGATCCCCATTGATGTAATGTTGATCATTTTTTTGAATTTGTTTTCCGTTTGAATCTAAGACTTTAACTTCCCTGTATCTGATATCTACTGGATCACTAAAGTACACATCTACTTTGGTTGGTGGGGATGAAAGCGATTGCGATGGTGCGGGATCACTTTTTGTCACAAATGCATGAGCGTAAGAATTTGGAATGCTCGGAATTATTATAACCGATGAGATTACTAGGATGATCACGATTGCAAATAATTTGTTTTTATTATAGAGTTTGATCATTTGATATGTATTACGAATCTATGATTTACTATATTGCTCTTGCTCAATTTGTGGTACAATCATCGAACACATACTGTTACAGTATGTGATCTAATTTTTTGCCTTGTATTCGATTATTGTACTATAAGACTTTTAAATAACAGAAATAACTTATTTTCTAGTGAATGATAAACTAGTTGCATTATTGTTAGCTGGGGTTATTGCATCCGGCTTGATTTACACTCATCCTGCATATGCCCACAATTTTGGCGGAGATGAAAGCGCTTCATGGCTGGCTAAAGTTGCCGAAATAAAAACTGAAGTCAACAACGTATCTAAGCATGTAGGGCAAAAAGATGTCATTGATTACTATGCTGATGCACTGGGTGAATATTGGAATTCAAATGATACTAGGGAAATGGGAGAGAGGAATACTCT
>JAGWGA010000066.1 GCA_028867675.1 Nitrososphaerota archaeon
AGTAGTCTTTCCTAATGGGAATGTCTTTGATGCGTTGTTAGTTATGGTAACTGGTTGAATGTCAGTTGCAGTAGCATTACCTAATGAAACTGTATTATCAGTAAGTGATGTTGCTTCAAAAGTGATATTTGCTGGAATTGTTAATTTCGGAGGAACTGTATTTCTTACATCAACTATTTGTGTTGCATTTGCCTTGTTACCTGATGCATCAGTAGCTACCCAGAGTACTGGAGTCTTTCCTAGTGGGAATTGATTTGGAGCATTGTTGGTTATGGTAACGGGTTGGATGTCAGTAGCAGTAGCATTACCTATTGGTATTACATTATTGTTAAGTGATGTTGCTTCAAAAGTGATATTTGTGGGGACTGTAAGTTTTGGAGGTGTTGTATTTTCAACATCAACTATTTGTGTTGCATTTGCCTTGTTACCTGATTCATCAGTTGCAATCCACAATATAACGATCTTACCAAGTGGGAATGTCTTTGATGCGTTGTTAGTAAGTGATACTACCTTGACATTATCAGAAGCTGTTGCATTACCTAATTGAGCTGTGTTATCTGTAAGAGAAGTAGCTTTTACTGTAACATCTGCTGGGGCAGCAATTTTTGGAGCTGTGGTGTCTTTTACAGTTACAGTTTGAGTAGTATTTGCCTTGTTACCTGATGCATCAATTGCATTCCACGTAACTTCTGTTGATCCTAATTGGAATTGCTTTGGAGCATTGTTTGTAATTGAGACTTGCTCAAGATCAACTACTGTTGGGCTACCTAATTCTACAGTATTGTTGTTTAGCGATGTTGCTTCTACAACTACATTAGCAGGTGCAGTTATTTTTGGAGCAATCTGATTTACTACATCCACTATTTGAGTACCGTTGGAAGTGTTACCAGAAACATCTTTTGCAATCCACAATACAGTAGTCTTTCCTAATGGGAATGTCTTTGATGCGTTGTTAGTTATGGTAACTGGTTGAATGTCAGTTGCAGTAGCAT
>JAGWGA010000067.1 GCA_028867675.1 Nitrososphaerota archaeon
ATGGAAATCTTGCTACTGCTTCAGGTATTGAAATCTCTTGATAATTACTTGCCAGGTTATTTGTGACATTCTTAGGAACTTCTTGTCCCACTCCAAAAGCAAATACATCTTCTGTTACATGACCGTCTGTTTGATCAAGGACTTTGGTTGCTATTGTGTATATTCCATTTGGAAGATTTGAAGGAAGTGAGACACTTAGTGTATTTTGATTATTGTTGATGTAATGTAGATCATTTTTTTGGATCTGTTTTCCATCTGAATCTAATACTTTTACTTGGCTATACTTGATATCGATAGGATCGCTAAAATACACATCAACTTTGGATGGTGAAGTAGAAAGTGAACTTAGTGCAGCAGGATCACTCTTTGTTACAGATGCATGTGCATAAGAATTGGGAACATTTGAAATTATTATTACAGATGAAATTACTAGAATGATTGTAATTGCAAATAATTTATTTTTATTATCTATCATGACTATCTCGGTATATTGCAAATCTATGATTTACTATATTGCTCTTGCTCAATTTGTGGTACAAACATCGAACAACAAATGCTGTGATAGCAAATCAATTTTTTAAAATGGAAATTTTATTCGATTGTTGTACTATAAGACTTTTAAATAAGATGCCGTGATATTTTATCGTGAAAAAGAAATTTATGGCATTATTACTTGTAGGAGTCATCGCTTCTGGTTTAATCTATACTCATCCTGCATATGCCCACAATTTTGGTGGAGATGAAAGCGCTTCATGGTTAGCCAAAATATCTGAAATAAAGACCGAAGTTGCTAATGTTGCTAAACATGCAGGCCAGAAGGATACTATCAATTACTATGCCGATGCACTTGGTGAATATTGGAATTCTAATAATACTAAAGAAATGGGCGAACGAAATGCCTTGTTAGCACAAGAGATTCCTGCAACAATTAATGCTACTTTGGATGATGCAAGAAATGGCAATCAAAGCATGGTAAATGACG
>JAGWGA010000068.1 GCA_028867675.1 Nitrososphaerota archaeon
TTGGGCTCAAGTGGAACTCTTAATGCCTCACTTGCTGGATATCACACAGTCACATCAAATCCCATAGTTCATCAACTTCAGAGCAAGGCAACAAGTGCCATAACAAGCGCAGTCAATCAATTTGGCAACATAGAGAGTGCAGCTGCTCATGCAATACACTCAGAAATGTGAGCCAAGTTTTACAAGCAATATTTTAGTCTGAAAATTCAGACAATCTAGATTTGGAAGAGATTTGGAACAAGTCTTATCTATAAAATTCTGATCTTGTGGATATAATGACAAGTAAAATTCGTAGCTTGGGAGTATTGCTGATTCTTCCATTGCTTTCAATCTCTGTAGTTACTGCATTTGTAGATGTTCCATCTGCAAGTGCACTTACAAAAAGAGACTATACTGCGCCAAATGATCAGCCACTTACTGTAACATATGGTGGAAATTTTGTAGTATGTGGAGATCACATCTGCGGACCAGGAGAGCATACCAAGATGCAGCAAGAACTCAGCCAAGCACAAGCAGGAAAAATAGTCAATGCTACAATGCACGGACAATCAATGATGTCAGACAAGGGACAGTCAATGTCCCAGGCGATGCCAATGGAATCAAAAGACTTGGGTTCTGTTCTAAAATTATCAAATGCAAATTTGCCCCTAGTCATTCCTCTAGTCAAAGGATTGTATGATGGAAAAGATGTGTATTACATCACAACAGAAGCATCAGATAGTACCATAGCAGATGCGCTAGCCAAGTTCACAAACTTTCCAGTCACCTTCGCACCTGCACTAGCCAAAGCTCCTGTCTCATCCCAGGCAAACATCTATGCATTCAAGAACGGTGTCAAGGGTGGTGGCGTACTTGGATTCCAGCCTAACGTTGTAGATTCAATTCCAGGAGAATCAAAGTACAGCCCCCTTTGGAAGATAAATCTAGTAGAGTGGAAGGATGCATCAAGTGCCACAATTCTTGGCT
>JAGWGA010000069.1 GCA_028867675.1 Nitrososphaerota archaeon
TCAGACATTAGAAGACGGTACTGTCACAATACGAAATCGTGATTCAATGAGTCAAGAAAGAATAAAGATCTCAGAACTTGATTCTCATTTAGCACAGGCTACTGCTTTTCCAGGATAAAATCACAGTATAATTTACTCGGACAAGAATGGTATCGTTACTGGTCTATAGATTACCTTGAGTGAAACATTGTCCATTACATGTGTTTGCACTGCAAGATCTATCTGAGAGTCAATCTCAACCTTCCAAGTTCCAACTATTGGATCTACAGATGTTATTGAGAATCTCTCTAGTGTATCGTTTGTTCCAGAATATCTAACTCTGTAAACTTGATCTCCCACAGTTATGCTCTTTACTTGACCTGGCTCATCCAAGGTAGAGTTTGTTACAAGACAGTCACTTGATGCACCAATTACACATGTTCCATCTGGTGCAGTTACCTTGTATCTCATTGTGCCTTCATTGTTAAATGAAGAGTAGAGAACCTCTGGATTAGCAATTGCATGACCACTAGCATCATTGATTGGAGATATGCTGATTGGTTGTGCTATTGATTGAGTCTTTATTGAAGAGAATGTTACTATGTTTGCCTCTGCAGTAAATGACTTGTCGTAAATGTTTGCTATCGCTTCTATCTTGTGATTTATCAAATCATCAGTTGGCTGGGTCTTCCATTCTAGTCTGACCTGTGTCTGTCCTTTTGAGAACAATTGTCCAGGTGAAGTATAGACAATCTTGCCATCAACTAGAAGAGAGATTGTACCATATACTGGGTTTCCGTTGTTTGTAACGTAAGACGAAGGTCTTGCAGTAGTACCTGCTGCTCTGTTTTGTGAAACATCCAACTCTAGTGTAGCACTGATTGCATAGTTTGGCTTTACTCCTATTGTGGAAGCATCTGAATCAGTTACCTTACTTGCGCTATTTTCTACATGAATCCAATACTTCACACCAGGTGCCTGTAA
>JAGWGA010000006.1:0-58374 GCA_028867675.1 Nitrososphaerota archaeon
GCAATAGATGGCTTTTCCTGTGAGATGAATGATGCCAAAAATCATTTAAAAAATGAATTCAGTCCGGCTATAGCAAATGCAAAGAAAAATTCCTGGATTGAAATCTATGAAAATAGGATCTCACTCAAGGGATATCATGATACAACTCCAGAAGAAAAAATTATCAAGTTAATTGCATCTAAAACATCTGGAATATCAGTTGATGATATAGAAGACAAGAGTGCACTTGATCTGCTAAAAAAACGACCAGACTTTATTGTTATGAATTCAAAAAAATCTGTCTTGGTAAATTTGACAGAACAAGGCGTTGTGACAGCAAAGACTGTGCCCGATAAAATTGAGATGGAAGTGGAAACATCTGAAACACCATCTATTGAACAAAAAGTTGTGCGGGCAATAGATGTTGAAGCAGCTGCACCTACGGTATTTGCTGCAAGAAGTCATCCTCTAAGAGATGTCATAGATGAAGTGCGTGAAATTTTTGTAAGCCTTGGATTTTCTGAAATAATTGGAAATAATATCCAGTCAAGTTTCTGGAACTTTGATGCACTCTTTACACCACAAGACCATCCTGCAAGAGAAATGCAGGATACGTTTTACCTAAAAGATGTTAAAGCAAGTAATATGGCAAAACCTGATCAGATAAAAAAAGTATCTGAAGCCCATAAGAAAGGCTGGAACTATCAATGGCAAAATGAAGAGGCAAGAAAACTTGTCCTAAGAACTCATACTACATGTGTAACCATACGTGAACTTGCAGACAAGAAACACGACGAGGCAAGATTATTCTCAATAGGTCGAGTGTTTAGAAATGAAAAATTAAGCTACAAACATCTTGCAGAATTTCATCAAGTAGAAGGTGTTGTAGTTGGTAAAAATGTCACATTACGAGACCTGATGGGATTGCAGACTGAATTTTATCACAAGATGGGAATTAAAAAGATCAAGTTCTGGCCAACATTTTTCCCGTATACTGAACCGTCCCTACAGTCCATGATATACAATGAAAAACTTGGCAAGTGGGTAGAGTTGTTTGGAATGGGGATATTCAGGCCAGAGGTAACAAAACCACTAGGAATCAAAAACCCAGTTCTTGCATGGGGTGGAGGAATTGAAAGAATTGCAATGCTGCGATATGGTCTAGAAGATGTTCGCGAACTGTATGAAAACAAATTTGGTTGGTTGAGGAGTGTGCCAAAATGCCAGTAGTCACACTATACTTTGATAGGCTCAAAAAGATTCTTGGTAATGCTCCAAAAGCCAAGATAATTGAGACACTACCGTTCATTGGATTAGATATTGAAGATGAGACTGCCGACCACATCAATGTGGAATACAGTCCAAACAGACCTGACTATTCTACTGACTATGGGATAGTCACAGGTCTGCAAGGGTTGCTTGGAAAAAAACTTGGAATGCCTGTACTAAAAATAAAAACTGGAAAAAATTCTGTAAAGGCAGAACCTTCTGTTTCCAAAGTTAGACCCTATGTTACAGCAATAGAGGCAAGAAATGGCAAGCTAGACGATGAAACTATACGACAGATAATCACAATGCAAGAGGATCTTCATAATGGATTAGGGAGAAGAAGAAAGAAAGCATCCATTGGGATTCATGATATAGAAAAAATAAAATTCCCGTTATACTACAAAACTACAACAAGAGACCATAGTTTTGTTCCACTTGAATCAGAAACATCAATGACTGTAAAAGAGATACTGGAAAAAACTGAAACAGGAAGAAAATTTAGTCATATCTTGGATGGCAATGTCAAAGTTCCTATACTTGTAGACTCTGCTGGACAAACCATATCGCTTCCTCCAATAGCAAATGCCAAACTTACAGAAATGAACACAAAAACCAAAAATCTTCTTGTAGAAGTCACTGCAACAGACAAGAATGCTGCAGAGGGAGTGCTTGCAGTCATTGCAAATACTTTGCATATATCTGGTTTTCAACTATATTCTGTAAAAATAACTGGCGCAAACAATTCTACTCCTGTACTAAAATCGCGAGATCTTATATTAGAGCCCGAGCTTGTAAACAAGACATTAGGAATTGAAATATCGGATACTATCATAGTAAAGTCTCTTAGAAAAAGCAGGCTAGATGCAAAGATGAGGGGAAAGAAGATTGTCTGTACCATTCCACGATATAGGACAGATATTTTTGGAGTGATGGACTTGGTCGAAGAAGTTGCGCTAGGTTATGGAATTCAAAATCTAAATCCCACAATGCCTGAGTCAGTTTCTGCGGGAGAGCGAAATGATGTTACAAAAACTCTGGAAATTGTTCGTTCTGTAATGATTGGTCTCGGCTATCTTGAAGTGATGAACTTTGAGCTTACAAGCAAGGAGATTCTATATGACAAAACCCATAAGGATTCATCCAAAATAATCTCCGTTGCAGATTCAAAAAGTCAAGAGCATATAATTTTGCGTGACATGCTCCTTCCTGGCATGATTGATATTTTATCAAGAAATATTCATGAATCATATCCCCAAAAAATATTTGAGATTGGCACTGTATTTGAAAAAGGCTCTACAATAAAAGAAGAAATTCATCTTGCTTGCCTTTGTGCACACAAGGACGTCAATTTTACAGAAGTAAAATCGATTCTTCAATCTCTTCTAAAAACTGGTTTTAATCTTTCATGCACCACTGTAGCACAAAAAGAACCAATGTTTGTTGATGGAAGAACTGGCAATATTGTAGTGTCTGATAAGAAAATTGGAACTATAGGGGAAATTGATCCAAAGATTGCTGATAATTTCAAGCTAAGAACTCCTGTATCTGGATTTGAAATGGATCTTACTGATATCATTCTTGATAAAAACTGAAGATTATTTTTACATAACAGGAAATTAACTAAACTAATGGGGAATCATATTTACATAATAGATAAGAGCGTCTGAGCCAACCTTGAGTGCAAACTTGATGAAACCTTCTATTGCTTCATCTTCCAATTTGTCTCTTAATTTGTCACCTAATTGTTTTAACTCCTTCTTTGTTTCGGGATTTCCTTGTATTTTATCAATTAACCCGTTGTACGATTTCTTGTCTTTCACAAGTTTGACAGGTAACAGATGTTTACGAAAAATACCAATACCTTCGGGTGTAATAGTAAATCTGCAATCATCACCTGCTGTCTGATCAAAAGGTCTTAACAAATTTGCCTGCGAAAGTTTGTTCAATGACGCCCAAATTGTACCAGTTACATTAATTTCTGGTAGTATACTTGGAGGCGCTTGTATAGTTACATATCTTACGTTAATAGTTGCTGGGGCCCATCCTTTACCTTGTTCGACATTTCTCATTTGTTGAATTGCTAAATATGATAGAACCTATCTCTCAAGATCAGAAGTTCCAGATAACAACACAATCCCATAATGCTAACAAGTTTAATAGATTGTTGGAGTGCACACTATGAGCCATGTCTAAATGAATTCTTCACCATTACCTTACAGTTAATGAGAATCAATGAATTCTGCAAGCCAAGAATTCCAAAAGATATTTTCTACACAAATTTACACCTGTCACTAATGTAAATGTGGCATCTACATATGGTGTAAATTGTGGTTTTGAGTGTACGTAAACAAAAGTAAAATCAACAGGCTTGTAAAAACACCTAAATCGATATTTGATCAGATATTATTTTCTAATCTATAGTAATCAATTTTACATGATATTTTATCGTGAGGCACAAAAACCCTCACGATTTTAGGCTTGGTCAGTTATGGGTAGCCATCAGATGATTGGTTCTTGTAATATCTTAAGTCTCAAGCTCAATGTTGTCAATAATTTGGTAGACTTTTTTCTTATCATGATATATCATACCATAATATCAAAAACACGCTCAAAATCTCTGAATTCTGATCAATCACAATAAATTACTCGATAGAAGAACAATCAATCGCCCCATAACGCACGCAGACGGACTGGGATGATGAAAGATGATTTTTGGTCCACCCAGCCGTGCTACAGGGCACCCCGGTAATAGAACAAGATGAGGATTAAGGCTAAACGTACCAATGACTCTATGTGGGTCAGAACCGGGGGACATTCTTTTTATCTAAATTCTCTAAAAATATCTGCAATCAAAAGAATTTTTGAGATTTTATGGAGAAAAACAGATCTAAATTCAACTACGATATCATTATTGTCTAGCTAGAAAACGACAGAACCATTGATATATTTGCGTTGTATAGGTATTGTATGGCAACAGCATATGTGCTAATAAATTGTGAACTTGGCTCTGAAGAATCTATAATCTCGCAGCTTAAAGCAATCAGCGGAGTCAAAGAAGTTCACGGTACCTTCGGGGCCTACGATATCTTGGCAAAGATAGAATCTCCAACAGTGGAAGCACTAAGAGAGATAATTACTTGGAAAATTCGTAAAATAGAGAAGATTCGTTCCACTCTAACCCTGATGGGCATTGAAGGTCAAAGTTAATTCTCTGGAAAAAATATCCGCCATATTTTTAAAACTTATCCCAGAGAATACTCTAATTTTTAATTTTTTATGCAAGACCTTTTAATTGTCTTGTAATCTTTGCACATTATGCTTCTTCACTTCATATTCCTTGTAAAGGAAGAAGAACTAGAACAGAGAAAATGGGAATTTGAATATGTAGAAAAGATGGCCCAGTTTTACAAGACATGGATTGAAAAGACATTCTCACTAAAAGTCGATGTTCAGACAGATGAGATGATAGCAAGATCTGGTGGACGATTTAGAATTGTTGATACTCCTGCATTGATTGACGATCACAGGTCGCGTGGAACTGATATTTTTCATTTTTATCTTACTTATTTTAGACCCATCTGGACTGACTGTACCTGTGAAGGGTACTATTCCGATAATTTTGGTATGGTTCAATGGACCAAGAGCCCACAAAAAGATGATCTCAAATATTTAATGGAAGTTAATTGCCCCAAAGTATCTCATGAACTCTCTCATGAGTTTCTAAGACAAACCGGATACAAAAATTACAAAGAGATAGTTCATGAAATCTGGGACAAGCATCTCTTTGCATCATTCCCATACGAACATTATGATGCAAATCACAAACAAACAGAAAAGGATGCCCTCTTTGCAACTATTGACACTTCGAGTTTGCGATCATAGCAATCCCTGCTTTTACTAGTTTTTAATGGCGCTAAAAGACTATAAGTAAGTAATTTAGAGATTTTTTATGCCAGAATTCATTTGCCCTGACTGTGGTAAGAAACTATTTCACGAAAACGAAACCACACTGACTGTAGAAAAACAAATTCACACAAAATTCTGTTCTGCTAAGAAAAAGCACTAACACTTTGTGACAGAATAAATTCTGTCTCTAAAACTTGCTGTCTTGAAATCTATTTTATTTTGAGGATCTTTCTTTCTAGTTGTACTTAGTTTTTCCAAAGTAACAAGTGCATCTCCGTCAAACCCGACCGAAGAACCGAAAACTCCTTCTGAGAGCTGATTTCCATGCTCTCCCATTTTGATATCATCAACCATTTCATAAAACTTGACTGCTTCTCTTTTTGTTGCTGGTCCACCTGAGGATTTGTTGAGACCAACTGCAATATACATACCGTTATTTTTGACTGCGATAGGTACCTTGTAGACCTTTCCAGAACGACCTGGAATTTTTTCATTTAATAAAATTTCACACTTGTGGAACATGCTTGAGATATATGCAAAGAATCGATAGTTTGCATATGTGCCGGCTGTATCTTCATGACAATCAACGAAAACCTTGTGCAAAAGTTCAAGAGCAGAATCATTCATGCTTTGCAGACGTTCTTCAATTCTTCCTTTTCTGACCAAATCAGATTTACAATCTGCAGCAATCTTTTCTAAAATGAACGGAGGCAGATTATAGTTTTTCAGCGTGGAGACAAAAGTTCCAGTCTTGGAAGCTCCAAATGTTGGAAAATTGCCTTTGCTCAAAACAGCTTACCTCCAAGTAATTCTGATATTTTAAAATCCAATTCCTATCTCCCCTAGTAGGAATACTAGGTTGGTTTTTCCTTATAACTGTTAGGTCTAAAAAAAAGATCGATGGTGGGGCCGACCGGAATTGAACCGGCGACACACGGGTCACTACAGCTCCAAACTGTACATCATCCTAACGTCAGTGAAGCTTGTGAAACCACTGGAGCCCTTAGCGGTGATCAATGTGATCTAAACTGTCGCCATACCAGGCTAGGCTACGACCCCACGTAATCTCGATAAATGCACTTGAATTTTAATTTACTTGAGTTTCTGAAGCTTTATTGATACCGTTGTGTCACTTTTGAGCGTTGAACTGTCAGAGAAAAACTTTGAGCTCTTGTGATTTTCTAATTTATTGTATGCCTAAATCTTACTTGAATCGGAGTGGAAAAATCTGGTTCGACCAATAATTATACTGTTGGGTGCAATTCCTGTCTTGGCTGCTCTTTTCATTGTAGTTCCAACACTTTTACGACCTGAAATTCCAAATGTTGCAGTAAATTCTGATGACGTTATATCAATAGAATATAGTAAACAGCATCTCAAAAAAATATCATTTGGTGTTTCAGAAAACATTGGTGCTCAAACAACCCAAGTCCTAACTATTTCAAATGATGGCCAAGCTGTTTACAGTCTAACAAAAGATGGATATTCTGAACCTGACAAGAAATACCTACTCTCAAAAGAAGAGATGACCAAGATAACTGGACTGATAAAAGAGACAGGACTTATGGAAATTCCACAAACATCATTTCAAGTAAAAAGTGATCTTGATGAATATGACAAATATGGACTCCAAGTTACACTAAACGGTAAATCAGTCAATATCCAGTGGCCTGACCAGAATTCTACCCAAGAGTTCATTCCTCCGCTAATAAGCCAAGTTCAAAACAGCATGGATGATATAATTGCGGAAATAATAAAATAAATAGCCTAGGGCGCGATCAAAGTTCATGATTCCTCTTTCTGGCGATTTGGGCAATTCTAAAGGAGTAGTAAAAGAAAAGATTGGTTCTTTTGATACCTCACGCGGAACTTCTACTCTAAAGCGTGGTTTTGCTCACATGTTAAAAAATGGAGTTGTGATGGATGTTACAACTGTAGAGCAAGCGCAGATTGCAGAAGAAGCAGGCGCAGTAGCTGTAATGGTTTTAGATAAACTTCCATCTGATGTTAGAAAAGCTGGCGGTGTTGCAAGAACTGCAAGCATTAGAATTATTCAAGAAATTATGGACTCGGTAACAATTCCAGTTATGGCAAAATGCAGAATTGGTCATGTATATGAAGCAATGGTCTTACAAGAAACCAATGTTGACATGATTGATGAATCTGAAGTTCTAACTCCTGCTGATGAAAATCATCACATATGGAAATGGGACTTTACCAGTCCGTTTGTTAATGGTGCAAGAAATCTTGGCGAAGCTCTTCGAAGAATAGAAGAGGGTGCAGCAATGATTAGAACAAAAGGAGAACCTGGTACTGGAAATGTTGCTGAAGCTGTAATTCATATTAAAAATGTGAATACTGAACTCCGCCGCATAAAATCAATCTATGATGCAGGAGATGAACAAGACTTGATTAGTGCTGCAAGAGAACTCAGAGTTTCATATTCTTTGGTGGAAGAGACTGCAAGCTTGGGCAGGTTACCTGTTGTCAACTTTGCAGCTGGTGGAATTTCAACTCCTGCAGATGCTGCATATCTTATGACACTTGGATGTGATGGTGTCTTTGTCGGTTCTGGAATATTCAAAGCCGATGATGCAAAAGAAAGAGCACAAGCTATAGTCTTGGCAACAACATTCTGGGAAGATCCCGATAAAGTAAAAGAAGCACAAAAAATGATTGACGAAAGACAAACAATGTTGGGACTTGACACTAAGAATCTTGAACTGAAAATGCAAGAACGAGGAAGCACTGCATGAGTGGTCTTAACATCGGTGTATTGGCAGTACAAGGAGATGTCGCAGAAAATATCATGGCAACAAAGATGGCCCTTGAAGAACTTGGTCTTGATGGTATAGTAAATGAAGTCAAAACACCAGAGCAGATTTCTGAACTTGATGGGTTGGTTATACCTGGTGGAGAAAGCACCGTAATTGGAACCTTATCTCTAGTAAATGGCTCCCTTAAAAAAATTAAAGAAAAAATTGCATCTGGAATGCCAGTATTTGGAGTCTGTGCAGGAATGATTATGCTGTCAAAAAAGGCAAAAGACAGAGTTATTGGCGAGATGGACCAGCCATTGTTAGATTATCTTGATGTAAAAATTGAGAGAAACGCATTTGGAAGACAAAAGGATTCTTTTGAGTCAAATATATCCATGGATAAGATTGGAATTTCTAAATTTCAAGGAGTCTTTATTCGTGCTCCATCAATCTTAGAAACAGGAAAAGATGTAGAAGTATTGTCAAAGTTTAATGAAAAAATTATTGCTGTAAAACAAGGAAACGTCATTGGAACATCATTTCATCCTGAATTGACAGGGGATATTTCAATGCACAAGTACTTTGTAAATCTCATTAAAGCAAAGCACTAGACTCAGATACCGTTTATATTAAATTCAGATTGATTGTATGATGTTATAGTGATGGAAATAGAAACAACTCCTGAACTAGTTTCAAAGGTTTACAATAAGATAGAAGAAAATATTGCAAAATATCGTAAAATTATCAACAGACCGCTAACATTAACTGAAAAGATCTTAATTGGGCATCTTGATGATATTGAATCTGCAAAAGACTTGGTACCTGGCAAGAGCTATTCGTTTCTTCGACCTGATAGAGTTGCACTACAAGATGTAACTGGACAAATGGTTATTTTGCAATTCATGCAGTCTGGTCTTAAACGAAGTACGCTTCCTACAACTGTACATTGTGATCATCTAATACGTGCCAAGGTTAGTGGCGATGTCGACATCAAAGTTGCACTAGATGAGAACAGCGAGGTCTACAAGTTTCTTGAATCCTCTTCTAGAAAATATGGAATAGGGTTTTGGAAACCGGGTGCAGGAATTATTCATCAAGTTGTGCTAGAAAATTATGCATTTCCAGGCGGGCTAATGATTGGAACTGACTCTCATACTCCAAATGCCGGAGGTCTTGGAATGCTTGCTGTTGGAGTAGGGGGCCTTGATGCGACTGAAGTAATGGCAGGATTTCCATGGGAACTTTTGTATCCAAAAAGAATTGGAATACATCTCAAGGGAGAACTAAACGGATGGGTTGCACCAAAAGATGTCATATTGTATGTGGCATGGAAGCTTACAGTATCTGGTGGAACAAATGCCATCGTAGAATACTTTGGACCGGGTACAAAATCAATTAGCTGTACTGGAAAAGCAACCATAACAAACATGGGAGCAGAGATTGGCGCAACATGTTCAGTATTTCCATATGATGATAAAATGGAAACTTATCTGAAATCAACTAACCGTGGACAAATAGCAAAGATTGCAAACATGCACAAAGACATTCTTGTTGCAGATCCTGAAATTGAACAAAATCCAGAAAAATATTTTGATAAAGTAATAGAAATTGATCTATTTACACTAGAACCATATCTTGCAGGACCACACACTCCGGATCTTGCAAGACCGATTTCACAACTTGCTGAAGATGTACAGAAAAATAATTACCTTGATACTATTTCTGTAGCCCTTATTGGAAGTTGTACAAATTCTTCATATGAAGATATGTCAAGAGCTGCATCTGTTGCAGAACAAGCAAAATCCCATGGGATTCATGTAAAAATTCCTCTTCTTGTAACTCCTGGCTCTGAACTAATCAGAGAAACAATAGAAAGAGATGGACAGATGCATACACTAAATGAAATTGGTGCAACTGTACTTGCTAATGCTTGTGGACCATGTATTGGACAATGGAATCGACCCGAAATGAAACCAGGCGAGCCAAATACTATAATCACTTCATTTAATCGAAACTTTCCTGGACGAAATGACGGAAGACGTGAAACCATGGCCTTTATGGGCAGTCCAGAATTGGTAGTAGCCCTTGCACTTGGTGGAAGATTATCATTTAATCCACTAAAGGATTCTCTCATGGGATCTGACGGTACAGAATTCAAACTAGAACCTCCAAAAAAGGCGCCAGAAGTTCCATCAAAAGGATTTTCAAATATCAAAGATGTCTATGTTGCACCTGCTACAAATCCTGATGAAATCGCTGTAGCAATCAACCCTTCCAGTGGAAGATTGCAAAAACTAGAGCCATTTTTGAAATGGGATGGAAAAGACTTTGTTGAACTACCTATATTGCTAAAAGCTAAAGGCAAGTGTACCACAGATCACATCTCACCAGCAGGTGCGTGGCTGTCATTGCGTGGTCATATTGATAAAATAAGTGACAATGTCTTTCTTGGCGCAGTAAACGCATTTACAAATGATGTCGGCAAAGGAAAGAACCAATTAAATGGAAATACAGAATCGTTTCCAGTAATAGCAAGACAATACAAAGACAAAGGACTCAAGTGGATTGTAATTGGCGATAATAATTATGGAGAAGGAAGCAGTAGAGAACATGCAGCCATGTCTCCAAGATATCTTGGATGCGGCGCTGTAATTGCAAGAAGCTTTGCAAGGATTCATGAAACTAATCTGAAGAAACAAGGAGTACTTGCATTGACATTTGTAAATCCTGCAGATTATGATAAAATACAAGAAAGTGATAAGATTAGCCTGTTGGATTTATCTCAGATTGCACCAGGAAAAAATGTTAGATGTGTTTTATCCCACAAAGATGGAACTAAAGATGAAATTTTGCTAAAACATTCCTACAATGATTTTCAGATAAAATGGTTCAAGGCAGGTTCTGCATTGAATATTATGCGTGAAAGAGAATCTCAGGCCAATTAGAAAAGCAAGAACTAATAGTTTGGAATCCGTTTATTTCTATCACCCTTGAGCCATACATTTGATCCAAACGAGCTTTACAATAGAGTAGTTCATTATTACATTGACAAAAAAGGATATTCAAAAGAGCAGGCAAATGAGATAGCCCGCAAAGTAGTTGAGAGGGAGAAAAATAGGTACACCTGCAAGAATGTTAGCTGTGGTCATTTAATGGATGATCATATTAGACACCATGAGACATGCCTTGTATTAGATTGTGAATGCAGACAATTTGTCAGTTAGATACGCGTAACAATATCTTTCCAAACTGGTTACTCTTTTCCATCTTTTGGTGTGCTAGTTTTGCGTCTTTAAGATCAAATATGCTATCAATTGCAGGTTTTATCTTTTTTAATTTCATAAATTTATGTAATGATATCAATTGGGATTTTGAGCCAAGATATGCTCCAATTATTTGAGATTCTTTACTGTAAAATGTTCTGATATTTACTGTACCTTCAGAGCCGCTTGTGGTACCACATGAAACCATTATCCCTCTTATCTTGAGTACTTCAAGACTTGAAGGCCATGTCTTTGCACCAACATGATCTATTACTGCATCAACTCCAACTTGGTTTGTAATCTTTAGGACCTCGGATGTTACATCTTGTGTGCTGCGGTCAATGACATAGTCTGCTCCAAGTTTTTCTGCAAACTTTACTTTGTTTTTGTCTGATGCAATTGTTATTACCTTGAGGCCTTTGGCTTTTGCCAATAAAATAGCTGCAGAACCAATTCCACTGTTTGCACCCCATATCAGAATCATGTCTCCTTTTTTACATCTTGATCTCTCCAACATATTCCAAGATGTAAGATATGATACATTAATTGATGCAGCTTCAGAGTCTGTAAAATAATCTGGTTTTTTTATTATGTTATTTTTTGGGACTGAAATTAACTCTGCATACCCGCCTTTGTATTTTCCAAATCCTCCAATAATTCCAAACGATGTTCTTGGAACTTTACTGTCAAAAGCTGGATAAACTGTTACCTTTTCTCCTTTTTTGAAATTTCCAAATCCTTCAAGTAATGTACCACTAATATCGCAACCCAAAATGTGGGGAAATTGAACTTTTTTTCCAACAATTCCGTTTCTTACCCAGATATCTAGATGGTTTACTGCACAATATTTTACTTTAACCAAGACGTCGCCTTTCTCTGCAACAGGATCTGGAATATGTTCATATGACAAGACCTCTGGTCCTCCATGTTTTCGAATAACTATTGCCTTCAACTAGTATTCTCAGATGAAATTATTATTTAAACAACCTTTGATTATACAATAACTCTAGTTTTTCTGCATTTTCCACAACTGATCTCATATACAATAAAGAGATCCGCATCCGCTAGTACGGTACAATTATCTGAACCTAAATTCTTATTTATAATAGACCATATTGTATCGCAATGGATGCGATAGCATCTTTGAAGACTCTGGGATACTATCCCATTACAACAAAAGGTGACAAGGTTATTCTTGATGCTACTTTGAAGACTCTGAAGATATTTGGCCAATCATCATATGCTGAATTGTTAGAAAAACTTCGTGCAAATTCTGGAATGTCTGAAATTGAACTGATAAAAAATTTTCATTTATTTGAAGAGGCATTAAAAAAATCAACAGGACAAGTTTCTGCAAAAGTTATGTTGGATATGATAAAAGAAGATCTGATAAGACATACCAATCTCAGTACTGTTAATTATAAAATTGACGAAATTATCGAAAAAGTAGAAGAATCTGGAGTCTATGATTTTATCCGCACTGTATCTTCTTTTGAACACATTTTAGTTCTTTACAAAAACCAGGATGTAATTGATCGTGTACTTGGAGATTTTTTTGGTAAGATTGCTCTTGCTCCCCGTGGACTAGTTTCTAAAATGCCTACTGCGATCAAAGATATTCGAAACATAACTTATGCTAAGCTATCAGAAAAGGGCAAAGAGCATGTCATGAAAAAACTGGGTGAATGGATTGAAGATATTCTTTTAGCAAATGTGTCACAAGTTCCTGCAAAGGTTGCAGATGAGGACTGTACATGGTACATTCGTAATGGTTTTGGTGACGCGCACCTAAAACTTGAATCTTCACTTGGACTAGTGCCTAATAGAAAAGTGACTCTTCTTTGCGCATATGATATGTCGCAAATTCCACCTGAACAGCTAGAATCTATAATTAAAACTCACGGATATGTGCTTGTGGAAAATTCTACCATGGCCCTATATGAAAATCCTAACAAAAAATAATCTAAAAAATATTGTATTATACTCCATACAATTCTAAATCGTTAAAAAATTATGATTAGTTTCGTGTTGGAGTACACGCAGAGATCCACTGTTGCATTGCGGTCTGGGTAAGATCAGTAAATGACTTCGCAGTTTCATTAAAAGTCTTGATACTTTGATGTGTTGCATCAATTGCACTTTGAACTGCCTTGTTTTGTACCTCTTGTACTTTTATCATCTCTTCAGATGCATCATTTACCATCTTTGCAATAGGTTGTGAGACATTTGTGTTTGTACCAGATTTGTTTGCAAATTCACGCTGAATGGAAATAGCTGATTCTGCAATGTTTTTCCACGCAGTTGTGTATGAACGCTGAAGGTTTGTTACTGATTGTTGGTACTGTGTTATTGATTTTTCTACCTCGTCGAAAAATCTCTGCATATTTTGTCTGTATATTGCATAGATGTCTTTTGTTTCAGTTTGTAACTCTTTTGGTTCTTGGACTGTTTTACTCATATTTTTTACTGTCGATCAATAATCATTAATGTTGTCAATATAGATTATGTAACGACTAATTTGATATGAAAAATAAATAAAATTTTTCATTATGTTCAGTTGTGGTATTATGATATTGTAATCATAAGAAATTATTTGCGATCATCATTTTACAATGTTGATAACATAATCTAATTGCAAAATCAATTTATCGTAAAAATCTTAATTTGTCACTCAATGACTAAAATTCTAACAACAACACTCGTTGGACTTCTAATAACATCACTCTTTGTAAGTAGCTCGGGCTGGGCTATGGCAGACAATGGTGATAAGTCTCCAATAAAACACGTGGTTGTGATATTCCAAGAAAATATTTCATACGACCACTATTTTGGAACCTATCCAAATGCATTGAACCCACCAGGTGAGCCTGTATTTACACCACTTCCACACACTCCAGATAGCAATGGTCTAACTCCTGCACTTCTGACACACAATCCAAATTTGTATAATCCATTTAGATTGGATAGAACACATTTGATACTGTGTGGTACGAGTAACGAATACCATGGAGAACAGATAGCATACGATGGAGGCCTTGTGGACAAGTTTGTACAAAAACAAGGTGGAGCCGAGGTAGACGGCGGAGTTAGCAATTGTAGCTCTACGGCAAATGGTAATGAATCCATGAGCTATTATGATGGAAATTCCGTCACAGGACTTTGGAACTATGCACAGCACTTTGCCATGAGCGATAGTAACTTTGCAACAGAGTTTGGTTCAACCCTCTTGGGACACATCAACCTCATCTCTGGAGATACTAGCGGAGTAACAGATGGTACAGTAGTAGGCGGTCAGGTAATTGCAAACCAGGAATCAATGTTTGATGACTGTGCAAAGACTCCAGCCGTACCCATATTTCTCACTGGAAAGAATCTAGGAGATCTGCTCAATGAAAAAGGTATAACATGGGGCTGGTTCGCAGGTGGTTTCAAACCCACAACTAAATGGGATGGAATTGCCGGCCATAAGGCAGTCTGTAATGCAACAGGAAAAAGAACTCAAAGTGATAATGGTACAACAAAGATCTATGGTTCACACTATGATCCATTCATGTACTACAATTCTACTGCAAATACGCATCACCTCAGACCCATCTCCAATGCTACAATAGGATACACAGATCAGGCAAATCACCAGTACGACCTAACTGACTTTTGGAATGCATTATCTGTTGGCAATATGCCAGCTGTAAGCTTCTTAAAGGCACCAAAGACTCAGACTGGCCATGCAGGAGATTCTAGCGTACTTGATGAGCAACTGTTCATAGTGAATACAATAAACAAACTAGAACAGAGCCCACAATGGTCAAGCACTGCAGTCATTATCACATATGATGACTCTGACGGATTGTATGATCATGCGATGCCAAAGATAGTGAATCACTCCAACGACCCGATAAATGACTTTGCTCCAACATGTGGTGGCAATAAAATTATGGGAGATGTACAAGATAGATGTGGCCACGGACCAAGATTGCCACTACTTGTGATATCACCATATGCAAAATCAAACTTTATCTCACATGAAGTAACAGATCAGACATCAGTGCTAAAGTTCATCTTAAACAACTGGCACTTGGACTTTGATGATCCTATTTCATTTGTGAATCAAGCAAACTCACTTGATAACATGTTTGACTTTGACAACCACGGAAGTACATCAATCGTACTGTTGGACAACAAGACTGGAGAAGTTTCATCAGTCATCCCGACTCACTAATTTTCCCCTCTCTTTCATTTTTGTATTAAATCTAATTTTGAGGCTATTCTAGGAATAAAATTAGAGAAAAAACCCTTACGGGTCTAGATTATCAGAGCTGATAATATAAAATGGCATTGTATTATTGAATTTCATGAAGAAAACAAAGCATTCTAAGGAATTTATTCAGAAACAATTTGACGAGTTAATGAAAAAACGTAAAAAAGAGAAAACTGGCGAAACAGAAGAGAAGGATTAATTTTTTTAATCAATCTCTCTGAATTCTTTTTATTGAAAATGAAATCTTGAACTCTTGGAAATTATAACAACGCCAATTAATGATATTGCAATTACCATTCCTGCAAGGGAACTAAATTCTGGTATTGATGTTGCAAGTTTTGAATTTGCTGAAATATTATATTTGTCCATAAAACCCGATGTAACTTCAAGAACATATTTTGCTGGTAGCCCATATCTGTCATACACTGGACATGTTGAAAGATCAGATGAAGTACAAGGTGGAACATTTTTCTCTACGTGTAATATGTTTCCATCACTGTCAAACCAAATTATATCCAGTAAAAATTTCATGTTGGGCATCCAAATTGGAATAACCTGTGGGGCTGGAACAACAAAAAGCATTCCTTGATTGTAAGATAGTTGTTGTTGGTCTTGCAACCCTTGTACCCTTGCTTCCTCTGTATCTGCAATCATTGCATTTAATGTTACATTATCTATACTGATGGTTTGATTTGGAAAAATGATCTTGGAAGATTCCGCCTTGACATCATTTTGTAATAATATTATTGATACTACAAGTACTAATAGAATTGGAATAAAATACTTCATAGATTGAACATCAGTTGACTTTTAGATAAAGTTCGCTATTGTATAACAATTTGCATCGTATCTAAATGATTTACAATATGTTATCCAAAACTATATTGATTGTTCTTTTTTTATTATCTCTAAAATTTTAAACGGAATTTTATTTAGATCAACTCCCCTTTCCGTAGTTACAAAAAGCACATTTTCACCCATTGGATAACTGATGAGAATAATCTTACCTCTATGTGAGAGTGAGAACTCAACTGGACCAAATTCCTCATCAAATTC
Source organism: Nitrososphaerota archaeon (assembly GCA_028867675.1). GTDB lineage: Archaea > Thermoproteota > Nitrososphaeria > Nitrososphaerales > Nitrosopumilaceae > Nitrosotalea. The sequence continues at coordinate 16,491 of JAGWGA010000006.1, forward strand.
ATGTCGCATTCGAACTCGAAGTGAGAGTTCCATGAATAACATCTCATCTTTTTTGGCATCTTCAAGTGCTTTGAGACCTTGTCGCATGCCTCCCGCAATCATCTTCCCATTGCTATTGATTATTCTTACAGATCTTATCATGTTATCAATTTTGAAAACTTCGTCACACATCAAATCAAAATTATGAGGCTTGTCTTGCACTATATCGTAGTAATACTTCATACAGATTAACTTTGTATCTTTAGATGTTGATGGAGCTTCATTTTGTATATGACAAAGTATTGATTTTCTATCTGTTTGATTATTTTACAACATGAAAGGTGCTGGTAGAAGATACTGTATACTTGTGGTAAACTATAACATTATAGATTCCAAGCTTTGAATTTTGTCCTAGATTATAGGGTGTTTGAAATGCACCAAGATATGATACGACTGGATATAGTCCATCTATCTTGCCGCTTGGTGACGTAATTTTTATAATTACGGGCTCACCTAAATGATAATTGTTTACATTACCAGAAATTGAAATATCCACTCCATTACCTAGAGAATATTCTTTTTGATCAGTTGAAACATTTCCACCAGAAATTGAAGCTTTGTTGGATGAAAAAGAATTGTAAAAAGAGATTACTTGAGAAGCTCCACCCCTAAAACCTGGAAGAATAGCATCTGCATACCAAATAAATTGACCCTCATCTAGCGTGTTTGGATTTTGTAATGTGAGATATGCTAAACCTGATGAATCAGACTTTGTTAAAAAGGCATTATGCATATCTGCATCATGTGAACCGCCTTGCATCCAGAATTGTACTCTAGCTCCTTCTATGGGAAAACCCCCGCGAGTTACCTTTACCTCAAGTTTGGTAGGAAAGTGTGTCAATGTTACACCATCTTGAGGCGATATTACAGAAACCTTTAGAGTCACACTTGTTGGCTGACCTGCACTTTGAGCAAAAAATTGGAATGAAGATGTAGTAAGAATAATGGATGCAATAATTACTGTAATCAGAAACTTGTTCATACAAATCATTCGTTATTCTGCTAGATAATGACTTGCAAAAAAAGTCCAACTAGACTATAATGATATGTACAAATCCCAAATTTTGGGATTCAGTATATATTTCCAAATTGGAACTGCAAATAGTAATTTTTTGCTTTATTGTTTAATGGTTACAAAATGCTATTATGATGCCTAATGAGAATGATATACCCTCAATCTCAATTGGGACGATATTTTCTATATGGCCTAGGAATCTCCATGGTGTTATTGACTACAAGTCAACTTGATGCTAATGCAATGGGTAACAGTACTAATTCTACTATGTCTACAAATCAAACTATGACTCATTATGTGAACTCTACCCAGTCTATATCACTAAACAATACTATCTCTACAAACTATGCTGTTACAAAACAAATTGTAAACGCAACTGGAAATGCCACAAGTATTCTGAAGAATATTACAATTGCAGATGATCTTCCAATATCTGATTCCATAAATCTAGTAAATGATTCTACACAACTAGTTCTAAAACCAATAATCCAAAACGTGACATCGGTTGTATCCTCTACAAATCAGACCATTTCACCCATAAAGACCGTGTCAGTTGTTATACAACTTCCTAATGCTACTACATCAATTACTTCCACATCAAAACATGGAACTATTGGAGATGCAAAAATTGAAAATGAGACATTTCATCTTGGAGGACAAGGGTATATTTCACAATCTGTGCAACAAGTAAATTCAATCAAAGCTCTTACCGTTTCTGCATGGGTTTTACCTGATTATACACAAGGATCTGCAATATTTACAGTAATCAGCAAAGAAGGACAGTTTGCATTGACGATAAATAATTTGATTTTACCAAAGATGACTGCACAGTTTTCTATATTTGATGGTATTTCATGGACAACAGTTACTTCTACAATAATAATTCCATCAGATAGTTGGACTCACTTGTCTGCAACATACAACAGGACCAATATTGCAATTTTTGTCAATGGAACATTACAATCAAGCATGATTGTACATGGTGTACTTACTATTGAAGACAATGGACATCTTGCTCCTGTTACACCTGATCATATATCGTCTAATTCTGATGTAGTAATTGGTGCTTCAATTGATTCCATACGTGACTATTCAAAAGACAAGTTTTCAGGACAGATTGACAAAGTTCACTTGTACGATAAATTACTTAATTCATCTTCAATCTATCAAATATACAAAAATGAACTTGATTCGGGCAGTCTATCAAACTTGAATATGTTACCATCATAAATGGTACAACTTTTTAAAAATTTTTTTAATTGAAAATTTATTTTGCACTAGCATCCATCTGCATCAAACCAAAGATATTTCCTTCAGTGTCCATACATGTTGCAAAATATCCTACTCCGGGAATCGGCATCTTTGGTATTAGAATTTGACCACCTTTTGCCTGGACTTTACTTGTATATTCATCAAGGGATTGTACAGTTATGGTATTTGTCATGCCTATCTGTCCTGGCATTCTTCTTAACATCCCTCCATTTATCCCAGGTTCGCTATCTTCACCAGTTCTAATCATCCAATATTCTATTGGACCATCCCACTTGTCAAACTTCCAACTAAATACTTCTTCATAGAATTTTTGTGCCCTTTCAGGAACATCTGATGGAATATCAAAGTGTGAAATTCGTGGCATTATGTTTTAAAAACACCATACCTATAATTAAAGTTCTAGACTATATTTTCCCTAAACTATGTTGTGCATTGCCTTGAGATCTTTTGCAAACATCTCAAGGCTTTGAGGAATTGCTATTTCTATAGTATCCTTTAGTGAAAGGTTTGCACTCTTTTTCTTGTTCCACACTTCGGAATTAAATTCAGTTATTTCCTTGGTATATTTTGTCCAGTCTTCATGTCCTTCTGGCTCTACAAATTTTTCATGGTGAATTGTATTTTTCGAATACAGGTTCTGCCATAGATAATCTGTGATAAATGGAGTAATTGGTGCAAGCAATATCAAAACTGATGATAAGACTTTATGTAATGTGTATATTGCACCATCACGTTCTTCTTCTGTAAAGTCAGAGCTGTATGCTCTTCCTTTTACCATTTCGATATAATGTGCTGCAAACAAATTCCAAGTAAATTCTCTTAATGCTGTTGCTGGAATAAAGAAATTAAATTCACTGTATCCCTTTTTGCATTCTATGATTAATTTGTCTAATTCCGATAATATCCACTTGTCAGATGCACTTGGCTTGGTAGATTCTACTATGTTAAATCCAGAAAGAAATCTCGAAACATTCCAAAGTTTGCTCAAAAACTTTTTCGTAGTCTCTATTTTTTGCTCAGAACACCTAAAATCATAACCGACATTAATTTCGCTTGCACTCCAGAATCGGAATGTATCTGCTCCAAACTTTTGAATGACTGGCAAGGGATCAATTACATTTCCTTTGGATTTGCTCATCTTTGCGCCATGTTCATCAACACCATAGCCCATTATCCATGCATCAGTCCATGGCGTCTTGCCTGTTAATTTCTCACATCGTAATATGGTATAGTACAGCCAGGTTCTCACAATGTCTTTTGACTGGGGTCGTATAGTAGTAGGGTAGGTTTTGCTAAAAAATGCCTCGTCCTGCTTGTATTTAGTTATATACAAAGGTGAGACTGACGAGTCCATCCAGGTATCAAATGTTCGCTGTTCTCCCACAAATTCAGTAGAATCACACTTGGTACACTTGGCTATAGGACTACTATCCTTCCAAGGTCTGTAATATTTCCCAGGTTCTGGCACATGTGGCTCATTGCATTTCTTACAATACCAGATAGGTATCTCAGTTCCATAGAATCTTCTTCTTGATATTGGCCAGTCAATTGAGATTGATTCCAGCCAGTTCATTAGAATCTGTTTGTGCATTGGAGGATGGAAATTAATTTTTGAGCCAAGTTCCTTTATTTTATCTACAGAATCTTTTTGTTTCAGGTAATATTCCTCCATCGATATGATTTCAATTGCAGTCTTGCTTCGCTCAGATATTGGAGTTCGATGATTGATGTTGTCTATTTTCTCAACAAAGCCCTGATTTGTAAGATCTTCAATTATCTTCTCTCTAGCTTGTTTTACTTTTAATCCTACATATGCACCTGCAACCTCCTTCATTCTCCCATTCATTCCAACTGCTGCAATCTCCTCTAGTTTCAAATCTCTAAACAGTGCAACATCGTTTTGATCACCGTAGCTACAAACCATTACTGCACCAGAACCAAACTCTTTTTCCGCAGATGGATGTACTTTGACTTCAACTTCTCTGTTTATTATTGGAATTACAACTTTCTTTCCAATGACATCTGTGTATCTTTCATCTTCTGGATTTACTATTATTGTCTGACATGCGCATAATAATTCGGGTCTTGTACTAGCAATGATTATAGTTCGTTTAGGATCTTTTACCTGAAATTTCATATGAACCAGTTTTGTTGGAATATCTTCATAAATTATTTCAGCATCGGCTATTGTTGTTCCAGTTACCCAATCATAGTTGTTAGGTCTGTTTGCAAGATACACTTGTCCCTGTTTCCACATTTCAATAAATGTCGACTGGGTTAAAGTTCGATACTTTTCAGAATCGGTTCTATAGTATTCTGCAAAATTGCCACTAAGTCCGAGACTCTTCATTATCTGTATCATTTCTGCTTCTAAATCGTCTAGTGCAGTCTCACATAACTTCAAAAACTCAGCCCTGTCTGTCTCATGCATTCTAATTCCATACTTTTTCTCTGTGTATATCTCAACAGGAAGACCGTTTCTGTCGATTCCTATTGGAAATAAGACGTTCTTCCCAGACATTCTTGCAGTTCTTGCAATCATGTCTATCTGTGCATAGTGAGAAGCTGCTCCAATATGCCATGGTCTTCCAGATGGATATGGTGGTGGAGTGTCTATAACAAAGACTTGTCCCTCTGGGGAAAAATCATAAATTTTGTTATCTTGCCATTGTTGTAAAATCTGCTTTTCAATCTCTGGATCCCAAGCGGTCTCCTTGATAGTTGGTTCCATGTCCTAGATCTTTGATATCTGTGATATGATATGGGCACCCTTGTTGTAGCCCTCGTAAATATACACACCGACTGCTTCAATATTTTTTGGCATTTTTGGAACTAGCAGCTTGATTAGTTCAGTGGATAGATTTTCTACAGTCGCTTCTCCTTTCAAAAGATAAGTAGTATTTTTTGGTAATTGTAAATCAAATCTTCCCTTCGGACCATCAAATGCAATTCTATAATGTTCGCCATCGTCGTTTACCAAGTATTTTTCATTTATGAAAAATTTATGATCCATCACTGAAATTACTTCTTTGATAATTTTCTTTGCATCGCCAAAATCCATTAGCAAATTGTTCTTCATCTCACCAACTAGCTCTACTGTAACCGATGAGGTATGGCCATGTAATATAGAGCATTTTTCAACTAGCGGTAAGATGTGCGCATAATCAAAAGCAAATGATGGATCTTCCATGAATATGGAACCTGTCTGGACCTCTTGAGTTTTGTATAGTATAACATCTTGCAGCTCTGATAGTCTTGCTGCAAATTTTGGATGGCCCATTGCAATAATTTTTGTATCAGGCAACTCAACTTTGAGTTCCTTGTATTTTGTGATATCTGATTCAATATCAATGACCTCGATTATTCCTTTGTCGGTCTTGAAATCGACGTTAATCTTTTTGCCACTTTTTAGTGTCAAGGAGTAATCATATTGATATTCAATTTGTAAAAATTCAAGCATCTGGGCTATGGACAGCTCAGTTCTGCTTCTCAGTAGGTTTCCTTTACCGTCAATATACTTAAAATCAGAATCTAGGATTGCAGAGCCAGTTGACATTTGAAAAAATGTGCCCAGTCCGTATATAAATTCTGTATAGGTGTCTTCTCTAACAGATATTTCATAAAATTTTGTAAATGCCTATTGAGAATAGGTTAAACCATGAAGGTAATCTTCAAAGTCTTAATGATTCTGAATTAATTCCGATATCTGATTAGGAGTTAGCTCATCATGTCTTATTTTATCAAAGGCATACATGTCTCGTATGTTCTTAACAAGTTGGGTCACTTCTTCTACTTCTCTCTCAAAGGACATCTCATATGTTGATTCCATGTCTAGATGATATGTTGACACAAAGATAGGCTCTGGTATGTAATGGAAAGTTACACATTTCCTAGTTTGCTATGGAATGAAGCCATGAGAAGGCAAAATTGGAAAATCTCTCTCATTTTGATACCAAATTCAGCTTAACTAGTTACTGCAAAATTGTAAAGATCTGATTAAAAAATATTCATTTTGTATGTAGTCTGTGTTTACACAAGAAGTCCAAGACGAAACCATGCAGAGACAGTCATATCGATGTCAAAAATGTCATGCAAAATTAGACTCTGTTAGGAGGGAACATTTTGTTTTTGTCCACATCGACGGAAATACTGAAAATATAACTTCAAGAAATTGTAAAGCACTCTGTAAGAAATGTCATCCGTAAAAATAAAAAATCTAATCTAGAATAATTCTTAATCTTAAATCCTTAAGTTTATAGAAATTATATAAAATTATGCAAAACTTGCAAACAAAAATCACGAGGTTCAACAACAAAATCGAATTAAAAAGTTAGAAAATGACTTGAAACAGCAAAAATCAAGAATTGATAAATTAGAAAAAAGACTAGTACCACTAGAAAAAGCTAAGTCAAATCTTGATGCCATATTGGACGAGATTTTCGCTGATGTCAAAAATCAGTTGAGTTACATCCAAGTCCTATAATGAAAGGAGAATTGGTAAAACTGTTGCTTAAAACAAAGAAAAAAATAAAGATAAACCTCTAGATTATTAAATTCTTTTTAATAATTTTGGATGATGAATCATTCATTCGATAGTCTTTTTATTCATCAATGGCAACTTGCTTGATGGATAAAAAAGTAGCATGTCTGACTCCTAGAAGTTACCATGCATCAGTTTTGCTTAATCTTATTACCATCATCGTAAACAGCAATGGAGACTAGATAACTTGACAAATTACTGCCCAAAATGCAGGAAAGAACTAACAACACAAGAGGAAGAAGAACTTTTTTGTTTAAACTGTGGTAAATTAGCATTCACAGTCAAACACCATGACAAACAATTGAAACCTGAAGATCGAAAGAAGCAAAAATATCTTCTAATATCTGCAATTATCGGTATTTCTTTAATTTCAGTGACAATAGCACTGTATATTTTTCCAACAACTCCTCAACTGTATCAATATTCTATGGAATGTAAGAAACTTGTAGATAATGGTACAATGCCAATTTTCCAAGCAAATCTAACTCTAACTAAATCTCAAATTCAAGGAAACTTCAGTCAGGAATGTATTTCATATGGTGAAGATAATTATTGTTACCAAGTGGGAATGAATCAACTGCCTACACCAACAGATCCCCAATGGACTTGTAATGTCTTGTCAATGGTACCTCTTTCAAATTATTCATCAAGTACCTTGGTACCACTGGAAGTAAAACCATGACACTAATTTAAAATATTTTTCAAAACAATCTTTTGATTTACCTTCTGCAAAAGAAATAATGCTTTACTTTATTGAATTTAGAGTTCTTGCAAGGGTGATATCATTTTGTGTTATCCCACCTGCATCATGAGTTGTCAAGTCTACTGAAATTTTGTTGTATACATTAAACCATTCTGGATGATGATTCATTTTTTCTATATGTATGGCGGCTTTACACATAAAACCAAAGGCATCAACAAAGTCATCAAATACAAAATCCTTGTGTAGTTTATCATTTACAATGCTCCATCCTGGTAATCCTGCAAGTTCTGCCTTGATTTGTTCATCAGATAGTAGTATCATTATATTCATTTCAAGGAATCCTATATTTAACTCTCAAAATGAGCCCACTGTATAATGACAAGCTTGTCTGGTCTTGAAAAAGAATTGTATGAACAAATAATATCATCAATTGAAGGTTTTAAAGAATCTAAAACAATGGGTATTTCTTTTTCAGGCGGAGTAGACAGCTCACTATTAGCAAAGATTACAAAAGATCTTGGATATGATGTTATACTATTAACAATGGGCTTTGAGGATTCACACGATGTCGAGTTTTCTAAAGTAATGGCAAAAACCCTTCAAATGCGACACGAAATTGAGCTAATCTCTGAAGAAACATTCTCAGATGTGGCAAAAAAAATCTGGGAAATGATTAATGTTGACAATCTGTCTTGGAATGAGAACTGTATTGCATTTTATTATGTGGCAAAACTTGCAAAGAAAAACAATATTTCCAAAGTGATAACAGCAAATGGTATGGATGAACTATTTTGTGGCTACAATTCGTACCGTGATTTTATTCCAGAAGGGGAGGAGGCAGTCTTGGGATTGATGAAGGAAAAACTAGACAATGAAATACGTATGATGAAGGCAGTAAACCAGGTCACCTCAGAGTTTGGGGTTCAGATAGTCCAGCCTTTTCTATCTGACAAATTTGTAGAGTTTGCAAAAACTATACCACTTGAGTATAAAATAAAGGACAAGGATGACTTGACAAGAAAACATATTGTAAGAAAACTGGCTTTATCTGTTGGAGTTCCAGAAGACTCTGCACTAAAGCAAAAAAAAGCAATGCAGTATGGTTCACTAATTCACAAGAATTTTCTTAAAGTCAAGAAAACTTGGAACATGAACTTTTAACTTTGCTTGATACATTTCTAATAATGTCCAGTGATGCTCCAAGGTGATTTTCTGGAATGAAAATTTCACCAATTTCTAAATCTGATAAATGAGATGAGATTACCTCGTCGTTTCTCACTGCATCTCTAAAGTCGGTTCCTTCTGCAGATGATGCAAATGCCACTCTCTGAATGTCTCTGTATGCTTCAAATCGTGGAACTCCTTTTTGGATTAATGCATCAAGTACAAATTCTGCAAATATCTGTCCTCGTGTAACATCCAGATTTCCTCTAATCTTATCTTCATTTACAAATATTGAACTGAGAATCTTTGTCATGGCCTCAAGCATTTCGTCTAGTAAAATTGCAGTTGTAGGTAAAATGAATCTCTCATTTGCAGAGTTTGACAAGTCTCTTTCATGCCATAATGGAATGTTCTCAAATGCCACCGACATTTGACTGCGTAATAATTTTGAAAGCGATGTTACACGCTCACTTTTTACAGGATTCCTCTTGACTGGAACTGCACTGCTTCCCATCTGACCTTTCTTGAAGGGCTCTGCAATCTCACCTATCTCAGTTCTCTGGAGATTACGAATCTCAACAGCAATTTTTTCAAGTGTAGAACCAACAAGTGCCATTGTAAAAATATATTCTGCATATCTTTCACGTGGAACTACTTGAGTTGTAACATCTGCTGGATACAGTTCAAGCTTCTTTGCTACTCTTCTTTGTATCTCCAAAGCCTTTGCACCCATTAAGGAACCAGTTCCTACTACCCCTAATGTCTTGCAGATCAAAATTCTCTTCTTGATTTCTTCAATTCTTTCTAGATGCTTTGACATCTCTAGCGCCCAGTTGGCAAATTTGAGACCAAATGATATGATGCTTGCATGCTGACCATGGGTTCTTCCAACTGCTGGAAGGCTCTTGTATTTTACGGCATGCTCTGCTAAAATAATAGCTAATTTTGCTACCTTTGGTTCTATGATTCGTAAAGTATCACGAAATTGTAATGAGTTACTTGTATCTACTAGATCATTGCTTGTCAGGCCATAGTGAATCCATGGCTTTGTAGATGTCTTGCATATCTCACTTAGTGCTTCAACTAGCGCTGCTGTATCATGATCACTTTTTGCCTCTAGATGTCTGACCCGTTTTACTGAAATTTTTCCAGATTTTGCCATCTTTGAAATATTAAAAGCTGCCTCCTTTGGAATCATTCTAATTTCTGACTGTGATAGTGCTACTGCGGCCTCTATTTCCAATTGATATGTAATTTTCTTTTGATCATCAAAAATCTCTTTCATAGCATCTGTACCATAACGACCTCCATCAATTGGAAGAATTGGCATGTATGGATTCAATTGATGATAGAAAATAAATCTACTTGTATCAAACGGGTATCAAGATCGACACTTTTTTTATACTGAAACTATAAATCAACTCTATGGACAAGCCAGAAAAAAAGAGAGTAGACAAAGTTTTTGATGATAAAGAAGACAAGACTGACCTGCTTGATGGCAAATCATTACACGATTTGTACAGACATACTACAAAGCTCATCAAGTGATTTTCTAGATATTCTATACTCATGATTTAAATTGTGTACGAATGCCTTTTTTCGCAGAAAGAGATGTCCTCACTAATTCCAAAGAAAATTCGAGAGATGGAGTATCGCATTGAGGTTGACCCATCAAAAGGAATGAAGGTTCCAGTTACAATTTACGCTGATGACAAATTATTGCAAAAGATGCTCACAGACAGAACCATACAGCAAGCAGTTAATGTGTCTACAATACCAGGTGTGCTAAAGCATGTAGTAGTTCTTCCGGACGGTCACGAAGGTTATGGATTTCCAGTTGGTGGAGTAGCTGCCATGGATGCCGAAGAAGGCATGATTAGTCCAGGGGGAGTAGGATATGACATCAACTGCGGTGTTAGGCTAATCAAGACCAATCTTACAGAAAAAGATGTCAGACCAAGACTAAGAGACCTTGTCTCAGAGTTGTTTACATCAATTCCATCGGGTGTAGGGTCTAAAGGTGCAGTAAAATTATCTTCCTCTGATCTAGACGAAGTTCTTGTAAGAGGAGTACAATGGGCAGTTGATCACGGATATGGCTCAAAAGATGATGCAGATGTTTGTGAAGAAAATGGTCAGATAAAAAACGCAGACCCTTCAAAGATATCTCCTACTGCAAGAAAGAGAGGTGCCCCACAACTTGGAAGCTTGGGTTCTGGAAATCATTTCCTTGAAGTACAAAGAGTTGATCAGATTCATGATAAAGAAGCTGCTAAAAAAATGGGAATCTTCAATGAAGGTCAAATTACAGTATTGATTCATTGTGGATCTAGAGGATTTGGACACCAAGTTTGTAGTGATTACCTTAGAGTATCAGAGCAAGCACTTCCAAAATACAAAATAAATCTTGTAGATAGAGAACTTGCATGTGTTCCAAACTCTTCAGAAGAAGGAGAGTCATATCGCAAAGCAATGTTTGCGGCATTAAATTATGCATGGAGTAATAGACAGATGATTACTCATTGGACCAGAAAGGCCTTTGAGCGAGTCTTCAAACAAACAGAGGCTGATCTTGACATGAAACTAGTCTATGATGTAGCTCACAATATTGCCAAAGTTGAAAAACACAAAATCGATGGACAGATGCGCTCAGTTGTAGTTCACCGAAAAGGTGCAACAAGGGCATTTCCACAAGGAAGAGAAGAAATTCCAAAAAAATATCGAGATATTGGTCAGCCCGTCTTTATCCCAGGTTCGATGGGTACTGGTAGCTGGATTTTATTGGGACAGCCAAATTCGATGGATCTAAGTTTTGGCTCTACTGCTCACGGTGCAGGAAGAATGATGTCAAGATCTGCAGCAAGAAGAGGATTTACTGAAAGTCAAGTACAAAAAACTCTTAGCGATAGAGGAATTTTCATTAAAGCTCTCACAAGAGAAGGTGTGGTGGAAGAAACACCAGAGGCCTACAAGGATGTAGATGCTGTAGCAAATGTGTCTCATGAGCTTGGAATTGCTACCAAGGTAGCAAAACTTGTTCCTATTGGAGTAATCAAGGGTTGAGCGAGGAAGACAAAGAACTAGAGATTCTCAAGGCAAAAAGAATGCTTGAGATGCAAAAAAATATCACTCAAAGACAGAAAATTGAAGAAGTAAAGCCTGAAACAAAAAAACCACAGATTTCTCCTCGTGAACTTGTAGTAAAACAACTCGGATATAGGGGAATTGAGGTTCTCCAAAACGCTGAATCTCAGTTTCCAGAAGAATCCAAAGTTGTCATAGAAAAACTTGCAGAGCTAATCCAAGGAGGCGAAGTCCATGAAGTCATAGATGGAGGAAAACTACTTACCTTGTTTAGGTCTCTTGGAATCAGAGTAAGGATGCAGACAACAATCAGTGTTGAGCAAGACGGCAAAATGGTATCTTGGTCTGATAAACTAAAGGGCGACATTAAACAAGAATATGAAACCCCTTCCGAAGATGCATCATCTGAATCTGTCCGATCTAATACGGAACAATCACAATCTGAAAATGTTTCTAACCCAACTGAGACTTTTTAAGATTTACATCAAGACTAGTTCAATTCAAAATAAGTTTATTATTCATGCATAACGCTGGATTCTCAATGCACGGCAGGCCAACCATACTTCAAATTGCAACAACCAACTATGAACCTGACAGACAAGTTGTTGTCAATACAATGGAGGAAATTCAGACTCTATGCGGTACCACTGAAGGTTTTCTTGTAGAAAGTGAACCAATGGAAAGATTTGGTTGGGCTTTTTTCAAAGTATTGATCAAAACCGAGTTGCTTGCTGGAATGGAATCAAAATTTGGGGAACAGATTGCTAAAACTAAAGGAAAGAAAGTCGAAGAAAAGTTTGTAACATATATGACAAAACTTTTCGAAAGCAAAAACGCTAAAGTAAAAATTAAACTCGTAGACGCTTAGACTCTTCTTCCTCTTTTACCACCCTTCTTTCTTGTGGTATCATGAGGGATTGGTGTTACATCATCAATTCTTCCAATCTTGAACCCGCCTCTTGCCAGTGCTCTGATTGCTGCTTGTGCACCTGGACCTGGAACACGTGAACCTACTCCACCGACTGCTCTTACTCTAATGTGAAGACCAGTGAAGCCTTTGTCATGTGCTGCCTCAACTACTGCTGCAGTTGATTTCATTGCAGCATAAGGTGATGACTCGTATCTGTCTGCGTTAACATGTCGTCCACCAGAACTTATTGCCACAGTCTCAGCACCAGAAACGTCTGTGATGTGAACTATGGTATTGTTAAAACTACTGAAAATGTGAGCTATTCCCCATTTTTCCTTAGTTTCTTGTTCAGACAACATTTCAAAAGCCTATAACGGGTTTAAAAAACATTAGGATCTTAGGTGTACCCAGCCACATCTTTTGATTTTCTTTGGCTTGAATTTCTCCATGAGTACGACATCTTTACCCCTTGCAACATAGCCCATCACAAACAAAGGAACTTTTAGTTTTCTTGCTATGTTTCTGACTTTATCTAAATGTCGTGGTGATACCGTAAAGACCATCTCATATTCCTCTCCGCCACAAAAAACCAAATCTTTCAAATCTATCTTGTTTCTTGCAGCAAATTCTATGACATCATATCCCGTTGGAAACCCAAAAATTACAAATCTGCTCTTGCTCTGTTCGCTCATGTCGTTGAGTGTTATGGCAAGTCCATCACTAGAGTCCATTGACGATGAAAAATACTTTGAAGCTTGTAGACCAAACTGGAGTCTTGGAGCAGGACGCATAACTTGTTTTTTACATTTTTTCAAAAACTGTGTACTTGCCTTACTCTTTTCCAAAATGATCTTCAATCCAGAAGAAGAATATCCAAAAGGACCTGATGTTACTATGATATCTCCAGTCTTTGCCCCTCCCCTTGTTGGCATATTTTTGTTATTTGACCCAAACATTGAAACTTCAATTACTAACTCTTTTCCTTGGTTGGTATCACCTCCTACTATCTTCAATCCAAACTCTTTTGATGCTAATGCAAAACCGCCTGCCAACTGATTTACCATTTTTCTTGTAAATCCCCGAGGAATGGCTAGTGCAATTGTTGCAAATGAAGGCTTTACTCCCTTACATGCCAAGTCACTTACACATGCAACAAGACTCTTTCGTGCAATATCTGATAACTTCATTCCTGGAAGAACATCGGTACTTGCAACCAACATGTCCGATTTTACTATAATTCTAGAACTGCCGATCTTTAGTACTTCGACATCATCGCCTAGAAAACTAGGCTTGCCAAACCTTCTCTGAAATGTCTTAATTATTTCTCGTTCGTCTGGATTCTTCATAACTTTGTTTAACCAGCATAGTGATTTGTTTTTCTATTGATTTAGCTTTATTGAGGTCATTTGACTCTGCAGAGACTCTGATTATGTGCTCAGTATTTGATTGTCTTACCAAAACCCAACTGTCCTCATCTATTATGGATTTTATTCCATCAATTGTTATAATATTGCTAGATATTTTCTTCATCTTCTTCAAAAGAATCTCAAGTGTCTTCTTATGGAGTTTAGAATCAACGCTTACCTTGGTTCTTACTTGGTGGTATTCTTCCATGAATTTTATAATATCATCAAATTGTTTTGTTCCAACCATTGATGCAACAAGACCACTTGTCAATATGCCGTCTCGACACATGTTAAATTCTGGCAAAATAAATCCTGCGCTACTTCCTTCTCCACCAGCTTGAGATTTTGTTTTTAACATCATATCTACAACATTTGCTTCCCCAACTTTGGATCTGTGAACTTTACCGCCATGATTTATAATGAATTTCTCAATTGCAACACTGGTATCGATACTTAGAACAAATTTATTGTATCCTTTTTCCAGTGCACCTGCAATACCTAAACCCAATGTTACATCAGGTGATTTTTTCTTGCCATTTTTTACTATGACAAGTCTATCTCCGTCTAGATCAAAAGCAAAACCAATGTCTGCTTTTTTTGTGGCTTCAACAAGGCCTGATAATTTATCATTAGTAGGATCTGGACCTCGGTTTGACTTGCCAGGAGTTCCGTTGATTACAGTCACTTTGCAGCCTAGTTTTTTTAGTAATTGTGGGGCAACCTCAAACGCTGCACCTCCACCTACATCGATTGCAATCTTGGGCGATTTTTTTAATTTGCCAATTAATTTTGCAGCTTCCTCAATGTACTTTGAACTGACTTCAAACTCCGAGCCAAATTCTTCTTTCTTAAATTGTCCTCCTTTTTCTAATTTTTCCAGTTCTGATTCGTTTATGCCTCTGCCTTCTAGAATGAACTTGAGCCCATTCCACTCCAAAGGATTGTGGGAAGATGTGATGATCAATCCACTACCGTATTTTCTTGCTTCTCTGAATATTACGGGTGTTGGAGATATTCCC
Source organism: Nitrososphaerota archaeon (assembly GCA_028867675.1). Taxonomy (GTDB): domain Archaea; phylum Thermoproteota; class Nitrososphaeria; order Nitrososphaerales; family Nitrosopumilaceae; genus Nitrosotalea. Next base: position 31,643 of record JAGWGA010000006.1, read on the forward strand.
AGATTGTACACCGTAATCCCTCTCTCTAAAAGTGAGGCAACTGCAAGATTTGTTACTATTTCTCCTGATGGTCTGGTGTCTTTTCCAACTACACATTTTTTTGATTTTATCAGAGGTGAGAAATTTCTACAAAAATGAATTACATCTTTAAGACTTAGGTCGTTGCCAAAAATTCCACGAACTCCGGAAATTGATACCTTCAATGAATCAAAAGCACAAAGGCTTTTTATAAACTCTAATTACATTGCGAACCACTGCCTCGATAGCTCAGCCTGGTAGAGCGAACGCCTCGTAAGCGTTAGGCCGTGGGATCGAATCCCACTCGAGGCTTAAATTAAGTAAAATGAAGCAAACGAACTTCTAATTATTTTAAAGGTTGTTATTCGTCTGCTTTTCCATCAAGTGTCTCGATATCTAATTCGAGATCTTTAATTCCTTTCCACCATTCTAATGTCTCCGCCACAAATACTCCCCTTTTGATAAACAAAAGTACGCCTTTATAGATCTGTCGGTTTACTGAGCACTAACTCAAAAATCAATAATTTTCTATAAGATCTAACCAAATTTTATTTACGGATAATTTTTGGACAGATTTTGATCCACTAAACTCTTGAATAGTTTTAAACAAAAAACAATGTAATACATTTTTTTTTAAATTATATTCTATATGTGATTTTTAAAATTAAAATAATAAAAAGAGAAGAGGCTTAAAGATCTAAGCCAAAAGAGTCTGCAAGACTCTGGAATCTTTCATAAGTTTGCAAATATTGCTTACCTTTTGGTGTTATGACAAATGTGTTCTTTCCATCGAATTCGATTTTATTGATTAGACCTGCGCCGGTTAGGTTGTCTACGAATTTTGATAGTCTTGAATGTGATAAATTGGCCTTTGTTAGAAGTGATGTTACGTTAATTCCGTTCATTCCGCTTTCTTCTGTTACAGTAAGCAAATCTCTTACTATCTGCATGCTTGTTCTATACGCTACCATTGTGACTAGATGTAAGATTTCCTGATATAAGGGTATTACTATTTATGCTCTTTGTAATCCTTATAGGGACGAGTTTTACCACGATTAAAAGGAAATTTATCCCTTTTTTGAGGCTAATAGACATTGGATTTTTCCTGTATAGAGGATTGCTCAAAGTGCTGTATTGAAAGAGAATACTATCCTACAATAAAGTTTGGCAAGGTAGGGGTTCTGATACTGCCAGATGAAAAAGAAAGAATAGAATCACTGGCAGAACAAAGTGGCATCAAGGTAACCATTTTGCCCAGAATAGGTGTATCAAAAACAGAGTCTGGAGGGCCTGATACAGTACTTGCATATCAGATGATGGGCAAAGATTTGAATGGCAATACGTGTCCTTTTCTTGAAACAGAATCAAGTAAAAGATCGCCCCATGGTGGATTTACTTGTAAAATTTACAATGACAGACCACTTGCATGTAGAGCATATCCTGTAATCGAATCATCGCCTATTGTGTTGGATTCAAAATGTAAGTTTTGTGAAAGTTGTGGCACACCAACAGGAAATGTAAATTCTGAGATTGAATCACTAATTCAAATTAAACAAAAAATGCAAACTGATGCACCATACATTTGGCGCTATGCAACTGGTGTAGGAGAATTAAAACACAAAGATCTGATGCAAAACGGTTGGTTTCTAACCTGAACTATTTACTCTTTCATGAGTACCTGGATAGTGTTCTCCAATTTTTTTAGAATAACACTTGCTACACAAATTTCCCTTTATGTTCCAAGATTGCATTGGAACGTAAACATGATCTAAAGGACCATTACACATTCCACACTGTCCAACTTCTTTCATTTCTATATCTCTCGATCATGTTAGGTATAAAAATCATGATCGTAAATAGCATGTTAAATACTACTATATTATAGAAGAAAACAGCGGTAGGATGGCTGGCTAATGTGGACCTCCTGCAAGAGAACCTATCGGTCAACCGTTCTGCCGCGATTTTGATTAAAAGTTCTAAAAAAGATCTTGGACTACTTTTTGAATGCTTACAATCTCTTCTTCTTCTTGCTTTATCTTCTTCTCAATTACTCTTACCATGGAATCCTGCCAAACATGGTGAGAGAAGAAGTTATGGTAGGTATTTGCAGCCGTCATCTCATCGTCTACTACAGTATCTTCCAGGAATTTGGTCACAACTGTATCTGTTAATTTTAGGATGCGCTGGTTTAGCTTGACACTCTTGAATATTGGCTCTAGTTTTGCAATGTCTTCCTTAAAGTCATCCTTTGTTAGAAGAATCTTTTCATGGAGGATCTTAAAGTAAACTGCAACAAAGAATAATGTTGCATATCTCTTTGTCTTATGGCCTCCCTTCTTTCCATAGTTTAAGGATTTTTTTGCATACTCCTTGACAAAATATGGATAAAGTAACAGTCTAAAATCATCCTTTAATTTCTCATTGAAGACCTCGTCATACTTGCTACCTCTTGGCAAGAATTGTGCAGGAGAACTATAGGCTTCTGTTGGTCTTTGTTCAATGCCTGCAACAAAGGCCTGTATGGCATCCTTTGCTACAATGACTTTTTTGTGGTTGTCTGGCAAGTATTTGTTGTAAATTACATCTCCAACAAATTCGCTTTGATGTGACTTTGTCTTGGTATCAAATGAACCTCCTTGTATTTCATAAAAATAATGGATGTTTTCCATTTGTGATTTTAGTGATTTATGAAAATCCATCAAAGATACAAGATCTTTTCCTCTTACTGCATTTTGCGAGTTTCTGTATTTTGTAATATTATTTTGGTCTAGTTCATCTGCAGCTTTTATTATTGTGACAGTTATACTTCCATCCAAGTTATGTGTACGTCTTGCATGGTCTAGTACTGAGTTTGATGTCTGTGCTCCGTTTACTATCTGAGGAGAATGTAATACAATGGAGTTATCTTCCAATTCCTCAAAATCACTTACAACTATGGTAATTCCGTTGTTGTAATAGAAGAACTTGTGAGGCACTTCTTGGAGTGTTTCTCTCAACCCCTTGTTAACTGTAGTTTTAAACTGCATCCACTGACGTATGTTTGATTCAAAGACATAGTCCTTGTTCTTTGTGACAAAATTTGTCAGTTCTCTTAATTTCAAAATACCAAGAAGTGTATTTTGATATCGTAGTTTTGTCTCAAGTTTAATTGATGCCTTTTTACCAGCAGCTGGTTTTTTTATCCTATCCCAAAGTTTTCGAACTATGACATCAACATCATAAATTTCAACAGAATCAAAATTCTCATCCTCTACCTTTTGGTCAGTTACATAGATGCATTCTATCTTGAGATTCTTCTCCTGAATCTTTGTAACTAGATGTGCAAGTTCTGGACGCATCTTTGCAATATCTTTACCTTGTAATCTCTTGACATCTTCTCTGAATTTTACTATGGCTTCAATAGAGTGAGATGTTCCATACTTTGACTGGAATAGATAGATCTTGTCTTCAGAAAAGTCAACTGGCAGATATGCATCAATTCCTAGATCGTTTGCTCCATCAATTATTGCATCGGTTGCATCATCCTCTGTTGCCTCAAATACTCTGGTTAATACCCATTGCAAAAAGTTGTGACCTTTCTCAACCTCGTTTTGTGCACTTTCCGCATATTCTTTTATTGAATCTTTTACATTTTGTACAAATCCATCAAGTGGCATACCGTTTGTATTCTGATATGCTATAGGTTTTGCACCTGGAATGTATTCTAGTAACCCGTTACTTCTTTCAGCCAAATTCAATTTGTTTACAAACTACTCTATTTAGAAAAGTAGGTTATTATGATATTATCCATATTGACACTTTTGAAATTAAATTGAGTGGAACCATCAAAATAGAAGGGAAAAACCTCATTTTTGAAATTCATGGAATTGATGTCATTTTAGCAATAAGAAAAAGCATAACTATTCCGCTAGAACATGTAGTATCTGTATCAACAGATAAGGTATCTTGGGAACCATTTCAACAGCTAAAAGTTGCAGGAACATCTCTTCCAGGAGTGATAAAAGATGGAATGTTTCTTTCAACAGATGGTCTCTTGTTCTTTGAGATGCATAATACTGACAAGTGCATTACCTTATCACTCAATAATGAAAAGTACAAAAAAATCATTTTTGAAGTGGAAGACAAAGAGTTTGTAGCAAAAACTATCCGTAGTGCTTTATCTAGAAAATGATAAAATAAGAGGTGAGGAAGGGATTTGAACCCCTATAGATTCGCTTTGCAGGCGAACGCATAGCCACTCTGCCACCTCACCGCGATCAAAATGGCTTTATTTGAACAATTAAATCTTTTAGATTAAAATTTTGAAAATTGCTTTGCTGCAAGTCTTATATCTTCTGATTTTATCGTCTTTCTTCCTGCATTCACTGACATCTCTACTGCATTTTTTGCAATTGAACCACCAATCTCTTCTAGTATTCTTCTTAGCTCATTTGCAGATTCATCGCTTACTCTTTCAGCACCAGCTTTTTTCAAAATTCTATACATTACCGAAAGACCAAATTCTGTTGTCATGCAATTAAATCCAAAAACCCTCGATAAAAGACTTTGAGTGGAAAAAAACTATGCTAGGAACAATTTATACACACTTTTTTAGTCAATAAAGTGTCCATGGTTTGGTTGACTGATGCTCATATTCACCTATCAGACAACGAGTATTTGTCGGATTTACCGTATATCCTAACAGCTATGGACCGATTGAAGATTAAAGCTTGTTGTGTTTCCATGGATAATCAAACTTCAAAAGCTTCACTAGATTTAGGAGAACGTAGTCCACTAGTTCTTCCCTTTATTGGGATTCATCCAGAAAAAGCATCCGATGATCTTGATTTCATGATGGACATGATTAAACAAAATTCTGGTAAAATATCTGGAATTGGAGAGATTGGTCTTGATAAGACATATGTCTCCGATGAGGCCGGTTTCTCAAGACAAGTATTTGTATTCAAAGAATTACTATCTCTTGCAGAAAAATTAGGAAAACCCGTATCGATTCATTCTAGAAAAACTCTGGATGAAATATTTTCTATACTTCCATCTTATTCAATCAAGGGTGTACTACTCCATTGGTTTTCTGGTAGCAAAAAGCAATTGCAACAAGCCATGGATCTTGGTTGTTATGTATCATATGGGCCTGCTATGGTTTACGCCGAAGACAAGCAAGTTCTTCTTTCATTGACTAGTCAAGACAAGATACTAGTAGAGACCGATGGGCCGGTAAGATTTTCAAGATGCTTTGGACAAAAAACTGCACAGGTAACATTTCTACCTAGTGTACTTTTTTGTGCAGCCTATGTGCTGAACAAGCCATATGATGAGATGTTGTCAATTACTGAGAAAAATACTAGTTCGTACCTTGGTGTATAGGTATAAAAAACCCCTTTTAGCAATCAACCTAGTGAATAGAATCAAAAAGATTTCCATGGAGTTAATGACTACTTATAAAGGAAAATTTGATAATGATTTTGTACACAACAAAAAAATTCTAAATGAAATAGCAATTGTACGTTCAAAGGGTCTTAAGAACGAGATTGCAGGCTATATTTCCACTTATATCAAAAGAGAATTACAAGACAAGGCAGAAAAAGAATCCGAAGCAGCAGCAATTGCTCATGATGAAACAGTTGAAGAAACTGAAGAGATCGAAGAGCAAATTCTTAACTAGATATTTTACAAAAATCCCATATACTGCATTCCTTTCTTTGATTATGTGTTAACTGTAAAACTACTGGGCGGAGCCAAAAAATCGTTTTCGTCGGAAAAATTAGAGATTCCAAGTGATTCCATGAATGTATCCGCTCTTTTAGAATATTTAGAAAAAAATACTCTAGAAAATATGCCACATCTTGATCCTAACAATATTCTAGTTGCAATAAACGGCATTGATTCATCTGCATTACAAGGAAAAAATACTTCATTAAAAGATGGGGATGTTATTAGTATAATTCCACTAGTTCATGGAGGTGCATCAAAGAGAATACAGTTTAGTTTAATGAAAAATTTTGTAGAACTGGTACGACTCAAAAAAACACAAGACTCGATTAAATTCATAGAATCACTAAGGGAAAAATATTCTGACGTTACAATCCAAGGCGTCAGAGATCCTTTTATCTTGAATGCAGAACACGCAAAAAAGATTATCTCAATTTCCTTGTCTGCACAAAAGGCAGATACTTTACTTTCAAATAAAATTGAGACTGATATTTTGATGAGATTTGCATGTACAAGACAAATTAGTGAGGCAATCTCCAAAGCTGGCGTAAAAAAGAATGCTGATTCAATATTAGTTATGATTGGAAAAAAATCAGACCTTGACAAGATATTTTCTGAAATTGAAGATCTTCTAACCAATAGTGTATTTTCAAAAGACAATTCTGGATTGATAAAAAAAGAATTTGGAATAACGGAAAAACAACTTGAATGCATAATCTCTAAAACTCCATTGGAAGACCTGCTAGCAGAAAAGTCTGCGGTATTATTCCATTGAATCGCGCTTGAGTTTTAGAGTACTGATTATGTCTTCCTCTTTTAGAATAGACACGCCTGTTATGCCGCCCATTATCTGAATCATGACGTTCCAGTCATAGGTCTCTAAAGAGACCTTGTTTGGAATGATGTCTGCGATTGCATCTATTAGTTCCTTTGAGGATATCTCGTTGCCTCTTTTTTCAATTGTGATACGATAGGTATCTGTATCCTTCATGACCTTGACTTGACTTCTGACACTTTCTACTATATTTTCAAGACCTGTTGTGGTAGACTGTCTTAGTGGAATAAATCTATGACAGTATCTCATCCTCCACGGTTCATCAAGAATTATTTTTTTTATTTCACTTATGGCAACAAATGGATCAACTGAGGTGTCTATCCAAATAATTCCTGAAAAACTAGATTTGCCTATTCTTGGATGTTCGTCTCCCAGTTCTTCAATAATTTCGCCAATTTCATCACATGCTTCTTCTTCGAGATGTCGACTACAGGTTACTATTAAATTCAAACTAGATTCTCCAATTTTATTTTGCCCTGTCTCACTATTTTTAATTCATTGCCAACAACTTCGACTATGGTGGATTCACCAGAATTTGAAATTTTTCCTCCATCTAATAGAATATCATAGCCTGAAAATTCGTCCAAAATCTCCTTTGAATCATCAAATGAAGATTGTCCAGAAAAGTTTGCACTAGTACCTACAAGCAATCTGCATTTTTCTAAAAGAGAAAGTACACCGGGATGATTTGGAACTCGTACTGCAATTTTACCTTCAAGACCTAAAGACTCTGCAATTTTTCTGTCTTTAACTGGAAGAATTAATGTAACAGGACCAGGCCAAAACTTGTCTGCAATCTTTTCTGATATGGCATCAAAAAATGCTATGCTTTCTACATCTTTTTTGGAAAAAGCTAGAACCGGAAGCTGCTTCATTTTCTCTCTGCCTTTTATGTTGTATATCTTGTTAACCGCATCCGAGTTGTACGGATCGCATCCTACTCCATAAACAGTATCGGTTGGAAAAACAATAATTCCTCCTTTCTTAATGGAATCATAAGCATCTCTTATTCCTAGTTCATTACACTGAAGAATCACATTTTTCTCAGGTGCTTATTAGTAAATTATCTCTTTTTATGAAAATGATATATCGTTGATTTAAGTATTGTATACGATGAATGAAGTAGCACAATGCCAATGTCCTCCTGGTGGGGAAACCTACGAAGACGAAGATGGAATGCAGATCTGCGTTTCATGCGGCGGCTGGGTAGCGTAAAATAACGCCACAAGGTGGCAATTATAGTATCATTACTGTGCAAGTCTTTTATAGGAAAATATTTTCACTGAGTGATATGTCCGACAATATGGAAAATGATTTTGAAGATGATTTTGAAGACGATGATGTAGAAGATGAAAAAGAAGATATCGTAGATGAGGGGGAAACCTAAATTCTTAATCCAAACGAATCAGCAAACTCTCTGAATCCACGGTAGGCTTGAAGAAATTCTCTGCCTCTATTACTGATTTTATATTTACAGGCTCGGTCTGAATTGGTCTGCTCTAATAGTCCCTGTGAAACAAGTGTGTCCAAAATTTTTGAAAGTCTAGCATATGAGACATTTGCTTTTCGAATTAAATAAGTGACACTTGCACCAGATTCATCAGGTGCTTCATCTCTTGCAGTAGAGAGAATGTCTCCGATAATACTTACATGAGTTCTATACGCTACTGCCAAATCCTGGCCTCCTCAAAGGAACCTGTGAAATTGGAACAAAGAGTGCCCCCAATCCTACAATCTTTGTAGAGACTGAGATAAAATACAAAATTGATTTTGGAAACACAATTGAATACCAGCCTAAAAATTCTCCTAATGCAAGTAAACCAAGGCCCGCAGCTACGAAAATAGTGCTCCTTTTTCTATTTTCCATGTACGATAATATTGTTTCAATTGTCCCATATACCAGTAGGATAAAAGAAATTGACCTTATAATATGCTCAATTGAATTACCTGGAATGATGAAAAGTGGTACTGCGATAGTTTTGAGAAACCTCGACTTGGGGAAAAAAGATTTTATCCCATGAGAGAATGCTATGAAAAAGTACCCTATAGTCTGAATCCCTAATCCTAGGGTCTGAATCCATGGGTCTACCTTGGTAAAACCAAAGACAAATGATTCTATTAGAAAACCAAAGCCTACTACTCCAAATCCTATACTGATTGCAAAAAATGAGATGTTTAATCTAAAAAGAGTGGGACTGCCAGTATTTTTGAATCCGATATATGCAAAAATTCCTAAAACTAAACCAACTACAAACCCTAAAAGATTAAGAATGGACTCAAGAATAAATTCCAATTATGAATAATGCCGTCTGAAATTACATAAGGCTTGTAGTGTATTTTTTTCTACCATTCATCAAGAGTTCCGGGTGTAGTACCATTGGTGTCTTTTGTATAATCGCCCAAAATGTCCGAATATCTTGCATCCTTGTATGCTATAAATTTCACATATTCACCATATGACATGTCTAGCGAACAATGTGAACATTTGACGTATGTGAAATCATCTCCAAGTTCTGCAATCTTATCACACTTGGGACATTTGATTTTCATGGTACTATATTACTTCCAAGACCTATTATCTCTTCTTAAAGAATTAAATTGCTATGGTATCTAGTTTGAATCATGACAAGAACCTGTACCAAGTGTAAAAAGGAAATTCCAGACGATATGCAACTTGATCCTTTTGCTGTAAATTATCCATGCTGTAACACATGCTGGGAAGAATGGAAGCAATATCGAATCATGGTAATGAATGAAATGAAACTAGACATGTCAATGCCCGATCACAGAAAGGTAGTTAAAAAATATGAAAAAGTCTTTGTCGGTGTTATGACTCCTGAGGGAGATGTAATCAATTACGCTGACGAAAACAAGAGAAAGCCGGACAGCCCTCTTTAGAGACCAATCTCACTTTTTGCCCTTTGAGGGATAATCATAAACAATCTCTTCTTGGCATTTTCATCAAATTTTTCCACTATGCTTTTTAGCGTTACAGAAAGAACTACTCTTTGTTGTATATCAAGTGACATATATATTTCAAAAACTCCATCTAGATTAAACGCAATTAGTTTTTCTGGATGGGATGTTATTTCATTGATGTAATTTGAAAACATTGTACTTCTTTGCTCTTCTGATAAAGTACAGAGAATCTCAAGCCATGTCTTAAACAAGGTTGAAAATTTGTCAAACTGTATAGTTGGACCTGCCTGCAATGCATTGTTTATGATCTCATTCTTGTCTTCTCGATTCATTGAAAAAAACTCTGTCAGTCTCTTTTTTAGAATGGGCTTTCTTAGAAATTCAGGTAATCCTGCCAGATTTACTATGATATTTCCAGCATGATTTGGTGAAGACATGAAATTTGAAGACTTGGATCTCTTGTAAAATCGTATTGCTAAGATTTGGCTTAAATATCTCCGGTTATGCTCTCCCTGTATGCCTTCTACAGTAATTGTTGGTGGATTTTATGGAGATGAGGGAAAAGGAAAGATTGTATCTTATCTTGCGATTAAAGATAATCCCACTGTAGCTGTTAGAGGTGGAGTGGGACCAAATGCCGGTCACACAATAGAACATGACAATAAAAAATACAAAGTTAGAATGTTGCCAAGTGCATTTCTTAATGCTAATACAAGATTGCTAATAGGCCCTGGAGTTGTAGTTAGTCCAGAAGTTCTTCTAAAAGAGATTGAAGAGTTTAAGACTCATGATAGGTCGTATGTAGACTTTCAATGCGGAATAATAGAAGAATCACACAGAACAACAGATTCTGGTGGAAGGCTAAAGCAGTCAATTGGAAGTACTGGTACCGGTACAGGACCTGCAAATGCCGACAGGGCAATGCGCACACTAAAACTTGCAAAGGATATTGATTCTCTTGCAATGTATCTTGATGATGTTCCAAACCAGGTAAATTTTGCACTAGATAGAAAAGAAAACGTCATAGTTGAAGGAACCCAAGGGACATTTCTCTCATTATGGCATGGAACATATCCATTTGTTACATCAAAAGATGTAACTGCATCTGCTATATGTGCAGATGTGGGAATTGGACCAAAGAGTGTGGATGAAGTACTTCTAGTTTTCAAGGCATTTGTTACTAGAGTTGGAGAGGGCCCGCTAAAAAATGAGATTTCTCCCGAAACGGCAGTGGCAAAAGGCTGGCAAGAAGTTGGAACAGTTACTGGAAGACAAAGACGTGCAGCTGAATTTGATTTTGATCTTGCCAAGAGATCAATTATGCTAAATAGTGCAACTCAGCTTGGAATTACAAAACTCGATGTGGTATTTCCAGAATGTGCACATATGCAGTCATATGCAGATTTGAGTTCTCCTGCCAAATTCTTTATCAAAAATATTGAAGAGAAACTTAAAGTTCCTGTTACATTGATTGGCACAGGCCCTGATGTATATGATATAATTGATAGAAGACAATAGGGAAAAGCAAAATTACAAGCGACTACTTTTAATGGGGATGATTTTTGTAAAATAATATGGTAAAGCTTCCTTTTTACATCGAAGTTGCAGATATGCTCGAATTTGCACGAATGTCTTGTGCCTTGGAACGAGTTCCGCGTACAGCGTTTTCTTTTGAACTAAATGGAAAAAGTGTAATTTCAGTCCAGATGGATCTGCTAAAAGAAAGATCTGTTAACTTTTACGTCCCATTAGACCTCAAAGGCCATTATCTATCATATGGATTCAAGGGGGGAAAAGAAGACTATGAAGTTGTAAATACTGTTACAAATCCAATGTACATCTATTCTCCAATTGTTAGAGTAAAATCACTTCCAGAAACTCTCAAGCCAGAGACTGCATCACTTCCTGAAGTTGTTTACGAATCAATCGAACTTGAAGATCTTACCAGTTTGATAAAACTAAGTTATGGATTTGAAGAATCACCATTTCCACTCTTTGCCTTTCCAGATGGTTCCAGCTGGTATGTAGGAGTCTTCATGAACTTTAACGAGTCTGATGAGACTTCGTACTTTTGTCATGTTAAACTCGATTATGAGCCTACAAAACCATTTATGAAATATTCCAGCAAAGATGGCATTGAACCATCCTTTGTAAGTACTGTAAGTGACCACGGATACTCATACCTTAAAGTGATAAAACTCAAAGGTAAACATCCTCTAGTCAAGCTATGAGTAGTTTTAGAAAAAGAATGAAGGAGGCTTCTCTTAGAAGCTCTGTTATACTTGCAAATGATCTTGATGACAAAAATATGATTCTAATCGAGAAAAAGACAATACAAAACATCAAAACACTTGGAAAATATCTCTGTGCTATAAAATTTAATTTTCATCTTCTTTTACCACTTGGTGAGAAAAAGATCAAGAAAATAAATAAAATTGCACATGATTTTGGGTTGCAAACTATAGCTGACATCAAACTAAATGACATTGGAAATACTAACATGATTACATTACAAAGATTGTGGAACAGTGGATTTGATGCAGTTATTGTAAATCCTATAATGGGTCCAGAAAATTTATCCGAACTTGTAAAAAATGCTCATAAAAATAACCGAGGTGTGATTACATTGGTTCACATGAGTCATCCTGGAGCAAAGCTTGGCTATGGCCTTAGAGTCCAAGACCCAGATACTAAAAAAATGACAAATATTCATGAACTTTTTCTAAAGTGGTCCTATTCATTTCATGTTGATGGAATTGTAGTTGGTGCAACCATTCCAAAACTTATTGAATTATCATACAAAAAAGCAAAGGGAAGATTTGAGATCTATTCACCAGGAGTTGGAACTCAAGGAGGAGATCCACACGATGCATTACACGCTGGAGCAAAATATCTGATTGTTGGAAGGACCATTCTTAATTCAAAAAACCCACAACTTGAAGCAAAAAAACTTCAAGAGTCAACTTTGAAATCCTAACTCTTTTACCTTTTTGAATAATTTTCTAGCAGTCTTGTAAGTTAATTTCTTTAGTGTATCATCGAAGCTTAACCATACAAAGTCTTGATGTTCATGTGATAGTTTTACATCGTCTGTCTTTGTACTTGCTAGGAAAAATACAACTTCCTTGTGAATTACTTCGCCATCTCTCTGATAGTAATATTCTACCTTGTCCTCAAACCCATCAACAAAATCAATATCAGTAATTCCAGTCTCCTCTCTTGCCTCTCTTATTACAGTCTCCTTGAATGTCTCTCCTTTCTCAATATTTCCCTTGACAAAATCCCAATGGCCTGAAGGATAATTCAAAAGAAGATACATCTTCCCTGATGGAGATTCTTTGTAAAGAATTGTGCCTGCGGATCTTTCTTCTAACATTTACAAAAGATGTTTTCGAGTCGGGTATTTCTCTTTTCTATTTTCCTATTCTGCGAACTCTTTTTTGAAAGGTCCTTATTGCACGCATTAGGTCAATTTTCCTAAATTCCGGCCAGTAGATGTCCATGAAAACAAGCTCACTGTAGGCACTTTGCCAAAGTAGAAACCCACTCAATCGCTTCTCACCCGAGGTTCTCAATATCATATCAGGAGATGATTGAGGCAAGTGCGAGGTGTAAAGACTTGATTCGATCACATCTTTGTCTATTTGATTGACATCAAGTGAGCCATCTTTGATTCTAGTTCCAATCTTTTTGATTGCATCAACTAGCTCATTTTGTCCACCGTAAGCTATTGCTATATTCAGGTAATGTGTATCGTAATCTTTTGTTACCCCTTCAAGTTTATTGAGGATGTCTCTTAGATAGTCTGGTAATAACTCTACACTGCCAATTGCCTTTATCTTCATTTTGTTTTTGTGTATCCTTGGATCGTTGTACAGCTTTTGTAATCTTGCATTTATCAAATCATATAGATAATCAAGCTCATCATCTTGTCTGCCGAGATTTTCTGATGATAACACATACAATGTAATTATTTTGATATTGAGTTCTTCACACCAGTCAAGTAACTTTTCTACTGCATCAGCTCCCTTAAAGTGACCCTCTAATTTCATGATTAAATTGCGCTTTGCCCATCTTCTATTGCCGTCTAGAATAATTGCAATGTGGTTTGGCATCTCTCCAGTACGGATGTCGTTTTCTAATCTTTTAGAGTATAGACTGTAAAAACCACCTAAATTGAGAACTTTATCTTTTATTCTGATAGTACTTCGCCACCCTTCTTCTTTCTATATTTGTGGAAGAGAAGTGACGCTGATATCAGTATTACTGCAAGACCAAGTAATAGAGGCGGAATGAGAGTGATCGGACTTTCTCCTTTTGTCATTATTACAGTAAACTGGTAAACAATTGGATATAATGTGATTAGAACTATGATTCTTAGAATCTCAGTAATTGAACTAATTCCTCCCTTGAACCAACTACTAAGTAATGATCCTCCAAAGATACATCCTATTCCCATCCATAGGAAAGGCAGCATTCCAGCTACAAACAACCCAACTGTTTGTTGATTCAAAACTAATTTCAAAATACTATCAGGTTTTGCAGTAATTCCTGGAATCACTGAACTAAGTCCAGCTGTTAATGATGCTAATATCATTACAATTCCTGCAACTAGAGTAAAGGTTCGTATGAATCCTCCAGGTGTTGGTTTATTCCAATTGGTCCAAGCTCTGTCAATATCAAAAGCCCTGATTAGAAATGCTCCTCCAAGAATACTTACTAGTACTGCAAATATCAATTGGGTTAATCCAAGTATTGTAGCTACTCCGCCTATTAACAAAAGTATTCCTGGAACCCCCAGAAAGAATTTTGAATATTTTGAATCAAATGCTATTGCTTTGAGGTATCTTCCTAATACTGCATAAGAATATTCAACTGTTCTGCTTACTCGCATTACAACTCTTTTTACAGAAACTATGGGCAAGACATTTTGAATAATTGGAATGACACTTTCATCATCTTCTCCATCTGATACTATAACAGCTCCATTTGCTGAAAAACTTGCAGCTATTGTTTTTACTTGGGAAACAATCTTCTCATCACCTTGTACTCCTTTATGTTCAGTACCTGCAACTATTACAACTTCAGCTTGGTAACCCTTACTGATTAAATCCTCAAATGTTTTAACGGCTGCAAAAATTGAATTAGAATCTGCATCTTCAGGATCTTCGAGTGCGAGTCTCTGAGCTGCATCAATACATGCATTACGTCCAATTACTGGTGTAACAACACCTGCTTTTACTCCAATGTCATCGTCTCTGTCGACACAAATTACTAATAGCCTGCTAGTCTTACCCTCCGACGAATCTTTTTGCAAACTGGCTTCTTTTGTAGACATGGTATAGATGAAAATCGCATTTCCTATTAATTAACCTAGTTTCAACAGATCTTCACAAATACTTTAAGAAATTCAACTCTAATTGTTTGACTCATGGACGAGTCTGGTCAGACTTTACTGTCAATGTATCCGACTCTTTCTTTAGGGCATCTAACTTTGCCATCTCATCACTGAGGTCACTTGGGGAGATTCCGCTTTTCATCTTGTTTGCAAGTGCGATTGTCTCAGTAAGGTATTCATTGTACTTTTTGAGGGATTCAAAGTATGCTCCATAGCTTTGTTGCCATTGGGTAGGTGCATTACTTTCTATTAGTTCAGATATCAGTGAGGTCACCTGAGATGATGAGACCTGGGTCTTGTTGATAAATTCATCCGGAGTTATGCTCTTGTCTGATAATCCTTTGAGGCTTGAATCCATCTCAGTTGCAATAAGTGATTGTTTCTCTTTTAGACCATCCAACTCGCTTTTGTAATCTGAAACAACAACTGATGAACCATGATTTTGTGGAAGGAACCATATTACAAAACTTGCACCTGAAATGACTGCCAACATTGTAATTGTAATTATGATTCCCTTTTTTGTGGCCATTTCTAGTCAGTCTCTTTAGAGCGCGTTTAAAAGCATAACTGCATTAAACAATTTTATCATTCTCATTGTCAATTTGTTAATTTCATGATCTTGGATCATTTCCTCATAAGAAATATGATAAAAATGTATAATTTCATGAAAAAACTAGAGATATGATCTGAATTGGGCCATGTAAAAATTTAACACCCTCTAGTGTATAGTGAAATAATTTTTACAGAGTCTTGCTATATACCACTTCATTCGTAAGATGTTGAAAATGACTCAAGCATACTGCGTAAAATGCAGAAAAAAAGTCGACATCTCAAACCCAAAGGAAGTTAAGCTAAAGAACGGACGACCTGCGGTAAAGGGCACTTGCCCAAAATGTAGTACTAATGTCTTCCGAATAGGAAAGCCTTAGTACAATTCTTCTTTTTCTAGAGTAAATCAATATAGGTAGCGATTTTACAACTACTCTAGTTGACAAAAGCAGAATATGAAAAATTATTAAAAGGCATTCAAGATAAAGTATCTAAAATTCAAGCTGGCTCCACTTCTAGATTCGAACTTCCCAAAGTGGATATCATGTGGCAAGGAAACAGAACATTTTTCAGAAACTTTTCAGAATTTCCAAAAATACTAAGAAGAGATCCAGAAAAATTACTTCAATATCTCTCAAAAGAATTTGCAACTCCGGCACAATTTGGAGGTGACAAGGCAGTCTTTGTAGGGAAGAAAGATCCTCATGAATTTACTATTAGATTGAATAGGTATCTCAAAGAATACGTAGAATGTCCAACCTGTAAGAGTCCTGATACTAGGGTAGAAAAAGAAAACCGCGTAACCTCTCTTAAATGTGAAGCCTGTGGAGCCAAATCTCCACTAAAGGGCGAATATGCGTAAATGAATTTTGCAGTAAGAGTAGTGAATCAACAAAACAATAGAATGTTGAATATGTGTGATGCCGAATTAGTTGGCAGAACACTCAAACAATCTGATTTGGAGGTCAAAATCACCAAGAGCTACTATGGAGAGCGTCTAGTTGATGAAAGAGAGGCCGAATCTCTTCTGAGAACTTCATCAATAATTAACATGGCTGGCAGAAAAACAATTGATCTTTCAATTAAGATTGGTGTGGGATCATCTAAGGGTGTAAAAGAAATTGAAGGAATTCCATTTCTTATTGTTTTCAAATTCTAACAAATACAACGATTATATACATACTGAACCTTCTGTTGTCTGAGAATTTTGGGTAAGCGAAAAGTCCTAAACGAAAGTGAGTTAAAAGAAATGTACATGCCAGGAGAGGGAGAGCTCTTGGGAAGAGTTGTAAAACTCTTGGGTAGTGATCATATACTTGTAAGATGTACTGATGATAAGACAAGAATGGGAAGAATCAGAGGAAAACTAAAAAGAAAAATTTGGATTAGAGATAATGATGTTGTAACAATTGCACCATGGGATTTCAAAGCTGATGACCGCGGTGATATTACTTGGAGGTATACACTATCACAAGTTGATATTCTAAAACAAAAAGGGCTTTTGCCACAAGATTTCTAATAGTAATAGATTTTACAAAGTTTGTTTTAGAGTTAATGTTGTCTATAGGAGAAAAATGAAATGAATAAAGAATCTATAGATGATCTTGACGATCAAATTGTTGACGATGATGTAGATCCAGAGATTGTGGAAGAAACTAATCCAGAACTCGAAGATGAAAATAATCTTGATTCAATAGAGATAACTGACGAAATTGAAGAAGATTCCTCTACTGAAGAATCTGACTTGGGATTACAAGACAAATTGGCAAGAAAGATGAACCTTAAACTGGCTGGAATTCAAAGAGGGAAAAGATCAGAGAAGGACATATTTGACAAAGACAAGGTACTCGAGGCAGTCTTTGATAAATCGACCGTGATGACTCTCTCACGGCTAATAAATAATGGAATTATTTCATATGTTAACGGTGCTGTTGGTGCTGGAAAAGAGTCTCAGTTGTACTGGGCAGTTGACCCGTCTGGAATTGATCTTGCTGTAAAAATTTATCTCGTCACAACATCGAACTTTAAAAAGCGATATCCTTACCTTGTTGGAGATCCGCGTTTTACTAGAATAAAAAGTGGTACTAGATCTCTTGTGGAACTATGGGCAAAAAAGGAATTTCGAAATTTGAGCAAGTCTTTTAATTGTGGAATTCCATGTCCAGAACCAATCACCGTGGTAAAAAATATTCTAATAATGAAATTTGTGGGAAAAGGCGGTGTTCCATATCCTACATTGGTTGAATCGGAAGTAGATTACTCTGATTATGAAAAAACAATCACAATTATTTCTGATCTATATCAAAAAGCTGAACTAGTTCATGCAGACCTTTCAGAGTATAACATTTTCAAAACTGATGAAGGACCCATAGTTTTTGATTTTGGATCTGCGGTAGATATAAGACATCCTAAAACCAAAGAATTTCTTGAAAGAGATATTAGTAATATTACTAGATTCTTTGTTAAGAGAGGACTAACGGTGGACAATCCAATTGATGTGTTTAAGAGGGTCGTACAATGATCTTTGAAAAAGTTATACTAATTCCAGTTGATCGTGTCGGTGTATTGATTGGAAAAGCAGGAAAAATAAAAGCAAAGATAGAAAAAATTTGCTCCGTTTCATTATCAGTTGATGGTCAAACTGGAGAGACAGTCATAAAGGGAGTTGGAGATGTTGAAAATATAATGCCATTTAAAGCTGAAGAAATTGTGATGGCCATAGGACGTGGATTCTCAGCAGAGAATGCATTGCGTCTTGTCCAAGAGGAGACTTCGTTACATGTAATGGATCTACGCCAATTTGCCGGAAAATCTGCTGCACAAATTGAGAGAATAAAAAGTAGAATAATAGGAGAAGGCGGTCGTGTTAGAAAAAATATTGAAGATCTAAGTGGTGCTAAAGTATCTGTTTATGGTAGAACAGTTGCAATCATTGGAGATGGAACACAGCTAAAATCTGCTGTAAATGCAATAACCTCTATCTCAAGTGGTAGCACACATGGTAAAGTATACAATGATCTTCAAGAATCACGAAGAAGACAAAAGCTAGAACGACTTCAACTTTGGGAAGGGGGAAATATACTTGAGTAAAGAAACATTCAGTCAAATTTCTCCTAGTGAATTCTTTTACAGAAACAGAGACCTTGCAGGATTTAGTAATCCAACAAGATCACTTTACACATCTGTTAGAGAATTTGTAGAAAATGCCCTAGATGCATGTGATCAAAAAAAAATACTTCCCGACATTCATCTTTCAATAAAGGCAGTTGATGCTGAGAAACCAGATCCAAAACATTACATCTTATCTGTAAAAGATAACGGTCCTGGAATTGATCCTGAACACATCCCACTTGCATTTGGTACTGTTCTTTATGGCTCTAAATTTGGTCTCAAGCAAGCAAGGGGTATGTTTGGTCTTGGTGCAACAATGGCTATACTCTATGGCCAGATTACTACAAACAAACCAGTTACTGTAAAAAGTTGCTCTGATGGTAAAACACTTGATGAATTTGTAATGTTACTTGACATTCAAAAAAATAAACCTGTCATTCTAAAACATAATACCAAAGAAGGATCAAAGACTGGTCTTACTGTTAGTATTGTTCTTGAAGGAGATTATTCAAAGGCAGGATCAAAGATTCGAGATTATGTTTACCAAACTTCACTGATTACTCCATACGCTTCAATAACATTTGAAGATCCTAGCGGTGAAAAATTCCATTATCCACGGATTGTAAAAGAGATGCCTCGTCCGCCCACTGTAATCAAACCTCATCCACATGGTATTGATGTTGAAACCATTCGAAGAATGATCACTGATACTCATTATCAGATTCCAACAATTGACAATAAAATGATAGATAAAGTCAAAAAAGAATTAGCTTTAAAGAAAAATCTCACTCCAAAAGAAATTCTGGAAAGAGCACAGAAACGCTGGTCTGATATATCTAGACCTGTTAGAACCGTGATTTCCGTCATGTCATTTCTTAACATTGACTTTGAAGGACTCAAAAAAATCAGAATCGACGATATTGACATTGCTAATAAAACTATAACATATTGGGACTTTGGAGAGTCTCAGACTCATGCAGTGGACTTAGACCCAGAGAGTCCATATTACAAGCAACTTGCAAGTACTGTCCAAGGGGATACGCTTCTTACCTTTTTGACAAAGAGATTCCAAAGGGTTGGACCTACTACAGCAGAAAAGTTTTGTGAATTTGCCAAATTCAAGCCTGATAAAAGAATCGGTAGTATGACAAATGAAGAGTTAGTAAAACTAGCCGATGCACTTCAAAAATTTGAAGAATTTCTCGCCCCTGATCCTAGTTGTCTTGCACCATTAGGAGAAGAACCACTTTCAAAAGGAATAATGAAGTTTTTCAATCCAGAATTTGCAGCTGTCTGGCAACGTAACGCATCTGCTTATTCTGGATTTCCATTTATTGTAGAGATGGGAATTGCATATGGCGGAGATATTCCACCAAATGGTTTGAAGGTTTATCGTTTTGCAAATCGTATACCACTTCTATATGATGAGGGAAGTGACGTTGTTCTCAAAATAGTTAATGAGACTGAATGGGCAAGATACAAAATTAAAGGTGAGCCTCCTCTTGTTATTGTATCACATATCTGTTCAACAAGAATTCCGTATAAGACAGTTGGAAAAGAAAATGTAGCAGACAGACCTGAACTTGAAAGAGAATTAAAAAATGCATTACAATATTTAGCAAGAAAATTAGCTGTTCACATGTCTAGACAAGGCGCAGCAGATATGGCAAAAAAGAGAGCAAATCTTTATTCAAAATATGTACCGCTTATTGCACAATTTGCAACTGAACTTGCTGGTAAGAAAAAAGAACCAAATTATAACCAACTAATAAGGATGGGAAGTGAGATTGAAGAACAAGTCTAGTGCAAAGACAGCTGAAACAAGAAAGAAGAGATTACTATCCTTATTGGAACAACAAGGTCTTAATATTTATGAAAGTCTTGACAAGGGAAGATTTCCACAATTTGTAATCCCTAGCAGATCTGTAAGCAATATTGTTTATGATAAAAAAATAAGACAATACATTTTGGGTAGTGCAAGCGCAGTACGTAGTTCTAGAAACATGTCACAGTTACGTTCTTACACACAACTTGCATGGCTTGCTTTCTTTGTTAACAGACTAGTACGAGAAGGAAAATCATCTACATTAAGAGACATTTATTATTCATCACAGGCATTTAGTATTGATTTTGAGGATCAACCCGAATCTGACAATATCATAGTAGACCTAGAAGCAGTACTGACAAGTCCTCGTGAAGAATTTCACATATTTCCTGAGGAACGAAGTAGTGTATTTGGAGATTTGACAATTGAATACACCGTTCCTGGATATGAAGGAAAAAGAATGAATCTCTCTGACCATCCTGATGGATATTTGATAGGACCAAGTTTGAGTAGTGCAGAACTTGTAGATACTAGTGCAGAACTTGTCATTGCTATAGAAAAGGGAGGTCTTTTTACAAGATTTGTTGAAGAGAAAGTCCATAAAAAATTCAAAGCAATTATTGTTGATACGGCAGGTCAGGCTCCAAGGTCTACAAGAAATCTTCTAAGGAGACTAAATAACGAAATGGGATTGCCTGTAGTTATTCTAGCAGATGGTGATGTGTATGGAGAGCACATTGCAATGGTCATAAAATCTGGTTCTGCAAATGCTGCACATCTAAGAGAATTGACAGTACCTGATGCAAAATGGTTGGGTGTATGGGCCACTGATATTGAAAAGTACAAGCTACCAACAATCCCTATGACCGAATCTGATATCAAAAGAATCTATGATCTTCAAAAAGACCCTAGATATCAAGAAGGAAACTGGAAAAAACAACTAGAGGTGTTTCTAAAGTTGAAAAGAAAAGCAGAGCTTGAGGCCTTCTCAAAGTATGGTCTTACAAATATTACAGACAAGTATCTGCCAGCAAAACTTGAAGAATCAAAGAGTTTCTAATTTTTTAATTCTCAAAGTGAGAACACCGTTTCTATATTTGAAGTCATGGATTCCCATATCTGGTGTTGTTTCAATTGGTACTTCTTTTGAAAAATGTCCTGAACCGCGTACGTATAAAATTCCATCAATTAGTCTGACAGTTACCTGATCTTCTGGACCTGGTACCTCTGCTACAAATATTATCTCTTTTTCACCTTTAATTAGATCGTAAACCCAATTCTTGGCATCTACTTCCTTTGGTATATATTGTGGAACATTCTCAGATGTCATTTTCTTTAGTACTCTAACCCAATAAATCATGATGGCAGCAGCGATTCCAATCAATATGAAACTGACATATCCTTCTGAGGATCTAAGCGAGAGCATGTATACTACTCCCAAGAACAGCAATACCATTAAGGGAATGATAAAATCAAGTGATTTGTCATTAGAGTATCTGCTCTTGTAGCTTGCCAAAGATATTCTGTATATTCCATCCATGATCCAAATATAAACACTCGTAGAATTTTGACTCTAATTAGATAGTGCTGATTAAGATTTCAACTAAAAGCGGATCTCAATTACTTAGGTAGTTTCCCATCGTTTGAATAAATTATGTTCTATCCCAAATTGATCCAAACACTTGCCTACTACATGATTTAAAATTTCATCTACATTTTTTGGTCTGTTATAGAAACCTGGCATTGCAGGTAATATGACGACTCCTATCCTAGAAAGTTTGAGCATGTTTTCAAGATGTATACTTGTAAGAGGAGTTTCTCTTGGAACCAGAATTAGTTTTCGAGATTCTTTCATTGTAACTCCTGCAGCCCGAGCAACAAGGGTTTCTTCATAACCATTAGCAATGCTTGATAATGTTTTCATTGTACAAGGAATCACGATCATTCCATCTGTCTTGTGCGTTCCACTTGAAACACTTGCTGCCATGTTTGAATCATCAGAATAATGTTCTGCCAATGATCTTACATATTTTAAATCATGATCAGTTTCTAATACTAGACATTTCTTTGCCCACTCTGTCATGATTAAATGAACATCAACTTTACACTGCTTGAGAACTTCTAACATTCTTACACCATACCGGATTCCAGAACTTCCAGTTAATCCTATAATTAATCTCATAAGAGAATTGACCTTATTCCATATTTAATTTCAGCTACGATTTTTAGCATGTTTATTTATGGCGTTATGAGTTTTGATGTATATGAGTGTCAATATGGATACAGTTGAAGAAAATATTGTTTCAGAACTACGGCTAACTTCTATTCAAACTCGGGTCTATATCTTGGTAGTAAAAAAAGGAAAAATGTCTGCCAAAGATATTGCACAAAACCTTGGTATATCTGAAGATGAGGCTCATCAAGCAGCCACAAGTCTCATTCAAAATGGGGGATTTATTGATATTACAAAGACAGAGTTTGAATCAATGCATCCAAGATTTGCTGTTGTTAATATGTATAGAAGAATGTGTGAAAGAGAAAATATTCAATTTAAGAAGAATCTGTTGGTAGACAACATCTCAATTGTTTTAGAAAAACCATATGATGATGCAAGAACTAAATATAACCAATAATGGAGGAGGAAACATGTCTTCAGACGATGAATCTTGTAAGCATGAACCAGTATATTTTGGTGTGACAAATATTAATTATGAAAAAAGAACTATCGGTTCAGTTGATACATGGCGCTGTGTAAAGTGCAAGAAAATTTTCTGTGAAGAAAAACAACTTGGCATTGAAAATATAGTTGATTACATAGGGATGCCAAAAATAGCTTCAGATCAAAAATGGGCTGTACTTTTATGTAATCTAAAAAAGCACAAGGATAAATGGAAACTAGTCCGAATAAAACAAGATGATGAAATTCAACATGAATGTGTTGATGAGAAAATAATAAAACTAAAAGTAAAAGACTTTAAGATTGAAGATGACAAACACTGGAATTTTCTTATTGAAAACTCGGTTAACAAGGCAATAGAAGTCTAAGATTGCATGAATATTCAAGTTCAAATAAATAATGTTCGTGGAAGCGCAATGGCTGCCAAAATAACTGGCACTTTTAATATTGACGGTCACTTGTTTAAGTTTCAAGCAATAGCTTTTGGAAGAATTGGAGGACATAATATTGGTGCCAAGATATCAAAGATGACTGAGAAGGATCTTGTAAAACTTGGTTATGATGTGAACGAAGTGATAGACCAATTACAGCAAAGGCTTGTTCGTGGAGATATTACTCTTCCAGAAGGATTGACAAAAGAATCCTTTGCAGATGGCTAGAACTGGGCTTCTTCAAATGCCTTATGACAAGAGCAACCACGTTGTTGTGGAATTGCCTCCAAAAGTAGGGAAAGTATGTTCTTTGTTGTACCTACATTCTTGGATAATGTTTCCAGGACTTCTTTTGCAGTAACAGGCTTTTGAGCCCATACATCATAATCTGTAACTGTTGAAATCGAAACATAACACATCTGAGCTTCTCTTGCAAGCTGACACTCTGGAACTAGAGTCATTCCTATTATATCTGCACCAATTACATTTTTGTAAAACTTTGATTCTGCTCTTGTTGAAAACCTTGGACCTTCGATGCAAATGTATGTTGCATCTTTATGAATATGCAAATTCATTTTATCTGTTACATTTGAAACAACATTTTGTAGCTCAGGACAAAATGGATCAGCTACTGATATGTGAATGACTTTGTTTTCCTCGTATAATGTATATTTTCTTGATTTTGTAAAATCTATAAACTGTGATGGAAGTACAACGTCACCTGGTTTTAATTCCTCCTTTAGACTCCCGACTGCAGATGGTGCAATAATTCTCTTGATGCCCATCTCTTTGAATGCCCAAATGTTTGCTCTAAAATTTATTAGATGTGGAGGAATCGTGTGTTTTTTTCCATGTCTTGGCATGAATGCAACTTTTCTTCCTCTGTAAATTCCAACTGTAATTGAATCAGAAGTTTTTCCAAAGGGAGTGTCTATGATAATCTCCTTACTTTCAGTTAGTAAACCAGAATCATATATTCCAGTTCCACCAAAAATGCCAATCTCTGCTTGTTCTGTCAATATTTCACCAATGAATTTTGTTTATAGTCTTTGATAACCTTTGAACCCTTCAAATCAGTCAATTCTACAATGAAAGCAAAACCTGATACTTTGCCACCTATCTTTTCAACTAGCTTTGCAGCAGCTTTTGCTGTACCACCAGTTGCAAGCAAGTCATCACAAATGTACACTTTTTGACCTTTCTTAACTGCGTCAACTTGAATCTCCATTGTAGCTTTTCCGTATTCTATACTGTATGATATCTTGTGAGTTTCACCTGGTAGCTTTCCTTGTTTTCTAATCATTATCATTCCCTTGTTATACTTGAGGGCTAGCGCACAAGCTAGAGGAAAACCTCTTGATTCTATTCCTGCAAAAATATCAACATCATTTGGATGGATTATCTTTGTAAATTCTTCTACTAGTAGAGACAAGGCGGCTGGGTCTCTTAGCATAGGGCTGATGTCTCTAAATAAAATCCCTTTTTTTGGAAAGTTTGGTATTTCTGCAATCTTGTCTTTTAGATTCACAAATCGTTGACAAGTTGTCTATATAAAAAATATTACTAAATTGAATTTTTATTGAATTGTTACGCTGATTGTAGCTTTGCCTGTGATGGATGATGCCTCGATTGTGTATTGGCCAGGATTTACACTTCGTGGAACCTGCCAATCTGTCTGATAGTCACCCCTGTTGGTTGCTGAAGTTGGCAATGTATCAAGTAGAGTGCTGTTAGAACCAATCTTGATTTTTACAGAAGCTGTATTGCCCGCATCAGTTCCAGAAATTTTGATTGTGTCTCCTCTTGTATATATTCCAGTTAAACGATCTAAATTGACTGTGATCCCCTGATTAGTTGATTTTACAGTTAGGTATTTTGGCGTGTGGTTAAGGCCACTGGTGGCATCTAGTTTCCATGTTCCAGTAGTTGCGATAGATGGTATCTTAAAATCAAAAGAAGAAAAATGACCTGTTTTATCTGTAAATGTCTCTAATGATTTGACAACTATGCCAGTAGGATCAGTCAAAGAAATCTGAAGAAGCATGTTTGGATTGGCAGATCCAATTATTATGATGCTGTCTCCTGGAAGATATATGTCCTTGACGGTATTGAGTATTATGTTTCCTGTTCCGACTGCAAGTCCAACTGCAAATTCTTTTTGAATTTTTGTTTCTGCATGACTAATTACCGCTGAATATATTCCTGATGTGTACGCAGTTAAATTAAAAGAATAAGTTGCTTCTCCATTTTGCCCTAAATTAATTATATCTGAAAATTTTTGCTGATCAGATGGATCTATTACAACAAGATTAAGAGTTGAAGATGAAGGACCGGTTACAGTGATTACAGGTTTTTCAGTTACTGAATAACTAAGTTTATCCAATGTAGCTGTTATTGGGGGAGATGGATCTTGACCTACTCCAAAGTATAGTATTACTTGATCATTGCCTTGTGTTGCAGTTACTGTGTAGGTTCCTTGTGTGGCTGAATCTAGTAATGGATAAGATATTGAAACTGTACCCGTGGACGTTACATTTGCATCATGTGAATAAATTTCTAAACCTGAAGGATCTGAAAAGGAAAAAGATACAATCTGGTTTGAAATCGAAGTACCATTTATTACAACTGTCTGTCCTGGATCGTATTTTTGAGCAGATGTTGACACTGAAATATTATGGGTTGTAACAACGCTGTATTGTTTGGAAATCTGATCTTTTCCATCTGTTATAGTAATTGAATATTTTCCAAATGGAGTGTCTATAGGTACAGTTCTACTAATTGAGTAATTTCCATCTTTATCTGGTTGTGCAGTCAAAGTTGTTATTGGATTTCCATTTATATCAAAGATTGTAAAGGTTATAGTAGTTCCTGGAGTTGCTGTACCTGTGATTGTTTTTGTATCTCCTCGATGAAATACTGGATCAAAATTTACTGTTAGAGGAACATTTTGAATCACATTGCCATGCTTTGATGTCTTAAGATTTGTAGAAAATGTTTTTTGATTACCCTGCTGATCCTTTAGAACAAAGTTCACACTTCCAACTTGTTCAGAATCTGGTACGATTAAAGTTGAAACAAAAT
The DNA here is from genome assembly GCA_028867675.1 of Nitrososphaerota archaeon. Classification (GTDB taxonomy): domain Archaea; phylum Thermoproteota; class Nitrososphaeria; order Nitrososphaerales; family Nitrosopumilaceae; genus Nitrosotalea. Next base: position 58,196 of record JAGWGA010000006.1, read on the forward strand.
TTCCTTCTCCATTGGATGATATTGTACCTATTTTGTCATTACCTATATACAAATCAAGATTGGTCATGGAAGAAAAACTCTCACCTACTACACGTATGTGAGAACCAAGAGAAGGAGTTGATGGAATTATTCTAAATGTTGACATGTCTAATATTCCTTGTATTGTTTGTGGTGTTTGA
>JAGWGA010000006.1:58473-67986 GCA_028867675.1 Nitrososphaerota archaeon
AGTACCACCAGATGTTTGAGTACCACCAGATGTTTGAGTACCACCAGATGTTTGAGTACCACCAGATGTTTGAGTACCACCAGATGTTTGAGTACCGATATCGCCAGAACCTACTTCTATGTTGTTTACATCTGAAGCTTTCCAACTCATTATTGGTGTCTGTTGATCTGTTTTAATTTCGAAAGATATTGTTTTTCCAGGCTTGAGTGGCTGGTTTATTGCACTAAAAGCTAGGGTTGTTGATGAAGTCTTTACACCATTCCAACCATTCTCAAGACTATATGATTTGAAAGTACCACCGGTTATTTGTAAAGTAAATGAAACTACATCGGAAGTACTGTCAACACTATTGCTTACTGAAAGCGTAGTTGTATAACCTGAATTTGTACTAATTACGGTTACAAGTGATGGTAATGCATTGGCTTGTTGTATCGTATATGAAGTAAATATGCTACTAAGAAGTAGAACAAGAAGAATGACCGATTTTAATAACACTTTAATCATACAATGAAAAACACATCTCTCAATTAAATCTTAATAAGGAATTCTACTTTTCCATCTTAATCTTCATCAAATTATAAAGTTGAAATAATGATTTTTTGGTCTTATCGACCAAAGGTTACAGCTGTCTGTGAACCTAGGTTTTGATTTTGTCTAATTCTCTCAGCAATTAACCTGTATACTGACCTGAACTGATCCTTGGTTTTATCTGATAAAAAGTCAGCTTCATTCAAAGCAATTTTTTCACAAATATATCTGCAAATCTCTTCTCTGTCAAATTTTTCCCAACCCAAATGTTGATTTTCTTTCCAAATCTCATTTAGGTTGTCTACAATACTTTTCTTGCCTTTGCTTGATACTTGTTCCTTAGTTAGCATCATGTAACCTTCTCTTCTTAATTTAACTTCATAAGTTTGGTTTACAGCAAAAAGATAATCCTCTTCCATCAAAAGATCTTCTATGAATAATCTTGGTTGCCCGCCAATCTCAAAGAAAATCATTTGTACTGACTTGAATTCATTGGACTGGAGCTCTGAAGCTATTTTCCTTGATTCTTCTGTGTTGTCTAATAAAATGAATGTGTCATACCCGTGATTTTTATAAAATATTGCAAGTGACATTACTGAATTCTTGTTGTATGCTGGAACTATATTTAGTGGATTCATGGAAAGATTTGGATCTTTTAGGAATCTATCAAATGCATTTAGATACATACAATCAGACATGGTTTCCACTATTATCACAGGTCTCGAGTTGTAACCTATCTGTTTGTCAACTATGGATTCCACAAGACCTCTAGACAGACCATATAATATCGGGATAAGGGTTTGATCATCTGCATTCCAATAATCATAATAGATTCTGCTAAGATGCAATCTCTTGTCAAGCTCTACTACAAGCAAGTTTCCTTGCGTATAATCAAATATCATGAAAGGAGAGTGAGTTGCGTATAGTATTTGGTTTGAACCTGCTAGTCCTTTTAATAAATCTGAAATTCCTCTTTGCTGTGCAGGATGGAGATTTCTTGCAGGCTCATCCAGTAATAATATCGCTTCCTTTAATTCTGCCTTTTGCGTCTCAGCTGCAAAATTTACAATAAATGAAAAAGTCCATTTGAATCCCTCAGCTCTTCTGTTTAGTAATCCTGTATTTGTAACGGTGCCGTCTTTATGTACATCTGATATTACTACACTCAATACATTTCCAGGATTCCATCTCAATTCTACATGAATAGGATCTCCTTTCCAAGCTGGATTGAGTCTTTCACTAAGTCTTCGACTTGAAATGTGTAATAATTTTATCAATCTTGAGGGGCTGTTTCTTGCCTCTTCCAGCTTTTGAGCATCAAGCTCTGCCAAATAAAATAGATTGTTAACTGTCTCTGCTTTGTCAAATTCTTCTACAAATTCTAATCCTTTTGATTTGATTCCCCTTGCCTCTTTTAAGAATTCTTCCAAGTCTATGTTTCCTAATATTTTCTTATAGTCAGAAAAGTAGACAAATCTTGGATGCAACTTATCCTCAATGAAATTATCTAAAGCTGAACGCTCGTTTGTTCCAATTAACATGTTGTCAAATATGCTCTCTAAATCTTGGTAGATGTCCTTCCACTCTGATATTATTTGCTGATCTTGTGACGCAATTAGGTATATGTTGTTGTTAAATTCAGCCATCATATCCATAAAGACTTCTCTAGTACGTGGGGGAGGAGCATTTAGAAACTTGGTATCAACCCTAATTCGAATAGGATTTGGCATGGCTGCCACAAAAGACTTGATTCTATCTACGAAATTTTCCCAAGAGTTTAGTCTCTTGCTTGCTTCACCACTGATTTTTACTTCCCCAAAATCGTACTGCACTCTGGGATTTTTGTTGGTCCTGTAAATCTTCATTGTTTTTATATCTTGGAGATTTGGAAATTTTTCTCGAATAAACGTAGTCTCTTTTTCATTTAGTACAAATTCTCCTTCTGCTAATTTTATTTCTGACTTGAGCTCCTCAGTCATTTCATCACATAGATCTAAATCTGAAACTTTTACATCCTTGTTAAGTAATGTAAGAGCTTCTAAAATCGTAGTCTTACCACTTTCATTTCTTCCTACAAATGCGGCAAGATCTCCTACCTTGATTTCACCAGAATCATGAATACAACGATAACCTCGAACTCTAAATTTTCTAAGCCGCATCTAGCGGCTATTGGCTTGGCTGTGATTTAACTTATTCGTCAAATTTATCGATTAGATGTTTTTCGACCAAATAGATATATGGGAACTAGAGCGCTTATACTACAAATTGGCAGTAAAAAAAATTGCTTATCTTGTTTTTGTCTTTCCTGTCCTTGCATCATTAATTTTTGGGGGATTTGTTTTGTCTAATGTTTTAGGACAACCTGACAGACAACTAAACATGTGGCAATTTAAAATTGCACCAGAGACCGGACAACAAGGGGATAAAAATATCAGATTGTTAAACCTTGGAAATAATACTTATCCTGTATCGACACCCATTAGCTTTAATGTGATGGTAAACGATACTACGTTTGATTGTGGAGATCTGTATATGACAATATATGATCCAAATACGTCTCCAAAACAGGTAATAGTTCAACAGGCCTACTTTTCACAATGTTTCGCACAGGGAAATTTAACTTTGCCAATTCAGGATACATTTTCACCTGTAATTGACAAAACAGGTCTATATCAGATTGTGGCGGAAATGAAGGATAAAACTAATCAAAACAGTATTAGCGTACAGGCCAACTTCAAGGTAAAGTAAGAAAATTATATGTTATTATATTGCACGAGTATTTGTAATGCTGAGGAATAACGTTCTTGTTATTTGATAATTATGGCTAAAAAAGAAAAAAAATCAATCAAAAAGACCGAGGAAAAAAAGGAATTAGCCAAAACTGACAAGAAAAAGGAATTAGCCAAAACTGACAAGAAAAAGGAATTAGCCAAAACTGACAAGAAAAAGGAATTAGCTAAACCCGAAAAGAAAAAGACAAAAGCTGAACTGAAAAAAGAGGCTGAACTTGAAGAAGAACTTGAAGAGATTGATGAAAAAGAGATAGAAAATTTCCAGATTGAAGGTCTGGATATGGAAAAATTGAAAACTACGGTTTTAGGTTTGATTACAAAACGTGGAGACAACGGTATGTTCCAAAGCGAACTTTGGAAGAAACTAAAACTCTCAAGCAGGGATGGTTCAAGACTTGCACTAAAACTTGAAAGACAACACCTTGTAAAAAGAGAAAAAATTCTTGAAGATGGTCGCTGGACTTACAAATTAAAAATTGCACATGTGCCAGTAACAACACAATCAATAGAGTCTGCACCTTGTCTAATTTGTCCTGTTGAATCAAAATGTACCCTTGAAGGTGAGATTAGTCCAAGAACCTGTCCATTGATTGAACAATGGGTACTAACTGAAATTTCTACAAAAAAGGCTAAGAAATGAAATTAATTGATGCAAGGCGTGACTTGTATAGAAGATTAGCTCACAAGGAAGGATATCGAAGTAGAGCTGCATACAAACTAAAAGAACTAAACACGTCTTACCGAATTATTGGTCCTGGATTTTTTGTTCTAGACTTGGGATGCTCTCCTGGTGGTTGGACTCAGGTAGCAAAAGAGCTTGCAGGAAACAAGGGTCAAGTTATGGGTATTGACAAATCATTTGTTGAAGAAATTGCAGATGTTCATATAATTCGAGGAGATATAGAGGATGAATCTATTGTAGAGCAAATTTTTGAATATTTTGGCGGTAAAATAAATGCCGTAATTTGCGATCTCTCACCAACAGTCACTGGAATGTGGGATGTAGATCACAGCAGACAAATCTCTCTAAACTATGCTGCAAGTAAAATTGTAGACCAAGTTTTAGCAAAAAAGGGTAATGCATTATTCAAAGTATTTGACGGTCAGTATTCTATTGAATTTAGAGATTATATCAGAAAGAAGTTTGCTAAAGTTCAACTAAGAAAACCTCAAGCAAGTAGAAAATCAAGTAGTGAACTATACTACATTTGTTTGGGATATCTTGGAAACTAAACTAGGGATAAAATTTCGTCTATTTTGGCATCAGTCTTAAACCCCGTTGGGTTCATGCTTGTTTTTGTGGCTCTACAACCTATTCCTTTGATCTTTTCTATTATTTTGTCAAGAGATGGCGGAGCAGATTGGTTTCTGTGGCCTATTTCATCTAGGGTAAAATAGGCTGGTGGCATGTCTACTTCTTCTTGACACTTTTCCAAGAAATTCATACAAGACTTGTCAACCTTTAGGTTTTTTTCCTCTAGTATCATTTCATCAACAAAATTCTTGTCATAAAGACTTTCAATCCAAAGTGGACCTGCAAGTTTTGCCTTTGAATTGCAAATATTGCATACATGTTCAACCTCATTTACAACTTTTCTGTTACCGCAATTGTCACAATGTAAAATATATCCCATACAATTCTTTGTATTTGTTCTAACAAGTATCTTGACATAAGCCTTGTAGTAATGCATGCTATGTTGAACAAACATTGGTGATATCATAATATCCATTCTGCCTGCAACAAGATTCATGCATCCAAGAATTAATCTTAATGCTATTTCATTTCCATATGTGGTTCTTACTGGAGTTCCATAATACTTGCGTTGACAAGCTTCTGGAAATATTCCATGTAAAACAGTCAAATCAGTAGCTGTTGCTGACAAGAGTCCTCCATGAAATGTGGCTCGTATAGCGCAATCAAGATAGCGCGAGGGGGAACCAAAAGGATCCACATCTACGATTGCACCACGCCCATCTCTTGATGAATGAAGACTCAAAAACCTACAAGCTTCATTTTCAGAAAATTCACACTTTGTAACTTGATTTAATTTTGCAATGTTTTTCCCAATCTCAAGTGCTTGAGCATTAACATCATTTGCAATAACTTTCTCTATTGAACTTATTTCGTTTGCAACTCGTATGCTTCTTGCACCTATTCCTGCAAGTGAATCTAAAAATATTTTTGGCCCCTTGAAATTTTTAAGAAATGCAGAATATGCTATAATTGAAAAATCTCTACTCACCCTTGCTTTTGGATTAAAAAATGCTGGTTCCTTGGGGGGTGTTTTCTCTGATAATGACTCACTTGGTACTAGAAGCTTCGTACTTCCTTCAATAATCTCAACAAGTTCCGATTCCAATAGTTTACAGTATCTAAAATGATTTAATACATCTAACGCAAGAACATCTCAAATGCTAGTCTGCGGAGTGGATGATGCAGGTCGAGGTTCAGTTCTTGGCCCTCTTGTTATAGCTGGTGTCTCTATTGAAAAAAGCAAGATTAAACATCTTGTTGAAATTGGAGTCAAGGACTCAAAACAACTCAGTCCGAAATCCCGTGAAAACCTGTATGAAAAGATAATTTCATTAGTGGATGGCTATTATATTGCAAAAATTCCTCCAAGTGTAATAGATAGAAATGTTAACAAAAACCTCCTAAACCAGCTTGAGGCAAACTACATGGCCAAAGTTATAAAAAAACTTGGGGCAGGCTCTTCATATGTCGACTCGTGTGATGTAAATCCAAAGAGATTTGGTTTGTATATCTCAAATCTTGCCAAGACTGGAAAAATTGTCTCCAGTCATCACGCTGATAGGAAATATCCAGTAGTCTCTGCAGCTTCAATTATTGCTAAAGTAAACAGGGATAGGGCAATTGAAAAACTAAGAAAGAACCATGATGTGGGAAGTGGGTATCCGTCAGACTCTAAAACTATGGGATTTATCAAAGAATGGTTGTCTCAAAATGGGAACGTACCTGTCTTTGTTCGAAAGAGTTGGAAACCAGTCAAAATCTTGCTAGGCAAATCATCCTAAGTATCTTGCAACTATCATGCCATGATCTCCCTCATATGGTTCAAGATTTATCTCTTGGACTATCTCAAAGTTCTCTGATAATTTTTTAATCTCTGAACGCATTACTTGTGCTGGTTCTCTTGTAACATCAATACTTCTTGTTTTGACTACGAGCATCATGTAGCCGCCTTTTTTTAGATATGTTTTACAATTTAATATTGCAATTTCTGTTTGATCTGGCTGAGCAATATCTACATAAACAACATCGACAGGACCATAAACTGAAAAATATTCCTTGGGGCTTCGTGCATCTTGTAAAATTGGAACAACGTTTGTTCTAAACGCAGCTACTCTTTCTAAAAAGTCTCTTGCAACTCTACTTGAATGCTCAACACAAAAAACAATTCCATTTGGGCCAACTATATCTGAAACATGACTTGCTGTTGTTCCAGTAGATACTCCGAGATAGAGCACTTTTGATTTTCTAACTATTGGTAAAATCTGAAGACCGTTCATTATTGCAGCACCAAGCTTACTACGATAAGGATCCCATGCTCTAAATTCCTCATCATCTATCTTGACTAGCTTTTCTCTGTAAACTTGATTTCCAGGTACAAGATTTAGAGTTGCAAGTCTCTTTTCCCCTTCAATTTTTACCCAAAAAATATTATCTTCTTCGTTTTCCAAACTTCTTTCTCTTATTTTTTTGCCAGTCGTTTCGCTTGTCTCCATCTCTGCCTCCGCCACCATATCTTCTGTCACTGCTTCGGCCTCCTCCGCCACCATATCTTCTCTCACCGCCAAATCCTCCTCCTCGGCGTTGGTCTTGTCGTCCAGGCTGGAATGCTGGTCTTTCTGGCTGGTCTTTGTATTTTACTCCAATCTCAGTCACTCTTACGTTGAGTTTCTCAAGTAGAGTATCATTTCTTCCCGCTCCGTAGACATCTACTCTTGCAGCAATTGCAGCTTTTGCAGCTACTGCTCTTGCAATTTTGCCTCTCTGCCATCGTGGGGAAGCATGAACTAATTGATGTTGAAACAATAAACCGTGCTTTGGTGGCTGAGCTCCTGTCTTTAATGCTCTAAACAATGCCTTTTCTGCACCTAGAACTTGTATTGTACTGGCAGGCATTGTTGCAAGTCTTTTCAGGCTTCCAGCCTTTGCAAGTATTCTTGCTCCAACTGCGGATCCAAGTATGGCAGAAATGTTTGGCGCTACTATCTCCATTTGTGACTCGATGTGTTTTTCTAATGATTCTCTTAACTCAGAAAGATCCAAAACTTGTTTTGAAATATTTTGAACTATTGCAAGATTCTCATCTGAGATCTGGCCACCTCTACTCTTTTTTTGAAGTAAAGATAACATCTCTGCTTTCTCTTCTGGAAATCCTGCATCAAGATATGTATTCTGGGTAAGATTTTCTCTCTTTCCTGCCATTACAATTTTTGAATATCCGGTTATTGAATCAATTAGGTTATCAAGCTCTGGAAAGTGCAGTCCATACCATTCCCTTACTCTGGAACTTAGTAAATTGATTATTTTATCAGTCTCATCTAATGTATTGATGGCTTGAATTATGTGCAAATCTGGACTCTCTGAAATCTCGGTTACTCTGGAAGATGAAAGATTAAGTGCAAATTCTCGTAATTTTCCTCTTGCATCTCCCTCATCAGTAGCAAAGCCAGAATCTACGAGCACATGCAATTTTGAAGACTGGATGGTCTCAATCTTTTTCTCATCCATGATATCTGCCTCTATGGATTTTTTTCTCAAAAGTTTCAACAACGAAGAATCATTTACTGATACAATACTTCCCAAATTTGCAAGAAATTGTTCTAATTCGTTGAGGCTAATCTGCTCTTTTTTTAACTCTACATATTGTACAGCTGGATTTGAAAATGGAAATGACTTTACACATTTGTTATCATCAAAAACTGCAACACCCAACTCTGTTAAAATGACAGAATGCATAGTGTGCTTTTTCATGTCTTACTAAAAAATGTAACATTATGGATTCAAAAGTACATCAAACGTTATAAGACAACCATTTTTAATTATTAGAAGTGAGTCCTGACATTTCAACCAGTGTGGGTCCCATTACACTTGAGAGACCTACAATGCTTGCATCTGGTATTCTTGGTATATCGCTTGACGTTTTTGGCCGTCTATATAAGGAGGGAGCAGGAGCACTTGTCACAAAATCTCTTAGCAAAGAACCCTGGGAGGGATATCCAAATCCAACTATCATTGGACTAAAAAATGGCTATCTAAATGCAGTTGGGTTGTCAAATCCTGGAGCTCCTTACTTTGCAAAGATGTTGTCATCAAATCAAACAGTTCCAATAATTGTAAGTCTTGTTGGTTCTATTCCTGAAGACTTTACATTTATGATAAAACAATTTGAAAATGTAAAGATTCTGGGATATGAGCTCAACTTGTCATGCCCTCATGTTGAAAAGGTTGGACTAGAAGTGGGAGATGATCCTGAACTGGTCCGCACAATAATAAAATCAGTAAAAAAAGAATCAAAGGTGCCGGTAATTGCAAAGGTTGGTCTTGGCTCTTCAGACTATCTTGATACGGTACAAACTGCATGTGAGAGCGGCATTGATGCTATAACTGCGATAAATACGCTAAGGGCAATGGCAATAGATGTTGAAACAGGCAGGCCTATTTTGAGCCATAAAATAGGCGGGCTATCTGGATCCCCAATAAAGCCTGTTGCGGTAAGATGTGTTTATGAAATTTCATCAAAGTTTGATATTCCAATTGTTGGCTGTGGTGGAGTTTCAAGTTGGGAAGATGCCGTAGAATTTTTACTTGCAGGGGCAAATGCTGTACAGATTGGTAGTGCAGTTGGAGAAAAATGGACCGGAGTATTTTCTGAGATAAACCATGGCATATCAAAGTATATGGAAAGAAAGAACTTTACAAAAATAAAGGAGATGGTTGGAATTGCAAAAAAGTTTTGATACTCCAAAGATAGTAACAATAGAAAAAATAATCGATGAGACTCCCACTGTTCGCACTTTATTTTTTTCTGATGATGCTCAAACAATTGTTTTCTGGAGTGATCCCGTTTTCTGTATTATTAGGGCCATTAGGAGTTTTTGCCGCTTCAGTTGCCTCTTTCATGCAGGGCATAGTAGTATTTTTGTTTTTTATAGCAACATTAAG
>JAGWGA010000070.1 GCA_028867675.1 Nitrososphaerota archaeon
GCCGTTGTGTATGAACCCAGAATGAATATTATCATTAGGGCTGCAAAGATGTAGTTTCCTGCATGATACCAGGTGTGCATAACCTAAACCAGATTTTATCAGATGATAAGATTGTTGATTAACAGGTGTGCAACATTAAATCAATCTTTTTTAATTAGTATGACATACCAGAAATGATATGCCAAAAGGAGCATGGAAACCAAGATATCTAAATCCAAGGCAGATACGATACCTAAAGGCGCAGGAAGAGAAAGGAAGGCATCTTGGATTCAATAATCTTGCAGATGTGATTTATACTGGTGAATTACATGCAGGAAGATCACATGAAACAGCCGAAAGAATAGCAAAAAAAACTGCTGGAATGCAGGCAGTTAAAAAAGGAGTGCATAGGGGCACCCACCGAAATCATATCAGAGTCTTGAAATAATCTGTGATTTCCTACCGAAAAATCAAGACCCAAGACAAATAATATAAACAAGTAACATCCAGTACGTTCGTAGATGCCTAGAAAAGAATACAAGACAATAACTGTAAAAAATGAAACTTTTAATGAATTCATAAAAGAAAAAAAGATTGCACGTATGCAAAATTCTGAATTTATAGAGGATTTATTGTTGACAAACAGGAGAAAGAAAAAATTTTACAATAAAAATAAACATGGGAAAAACGATGATCAATAAAAAAAAATATTTAGTAATAGGAGTTATAATGATTGTTGCTGCATTATTGGGAACATATGAACTAGACAGGTCAAACAATAACATTGAAACACAGACAGATATCATAATGTCACATGTTCCGGCAGACTGTTATTCTTTTTTTCCGCATAAAAATGATACAAACATAGCGGATGCACAGGTTGTCTATTATCAGTCTGTTGTAGATGGAATAAACAAGACCGGAGTAAAATACATGGGTTCATTTTTACGCAGTCCGGCATTCACAGAATGGCT
>JAGWGA010000071.1 GCA_028867675.1 Nitrososphaerota archaeon
CTCCTGGGCCTCAAGGTCCTCCAGGAGACAAAGGGCCTCAAGGTCCTCCAGGAGATAAAGGCGATAAGGGCGACAAAGGTCCTACTGGAGATAAAGGCATAACGGGAGATAAAGGCCCATCTGGTGATAAAGGTCCAAGAGGAGACAAGGGAGAAACTGGCGATAAAGGCGATAAGGGCGACAAAGGTCCTACTGGCGATAAAGGCATAACGGGAGAATCAGGTCCTACTGGCGATAAGGGTACGACAGGTCCTCCGGGCCCATCTGGCGATAAAGGTATTCTTGGTCCTCCAGGAGACAAAGGACCAAAAGGTCCTTCAGGTCCACTTGGCGATAAAGGTCCAGTAGGTCCACAAGGTCCACTTGGCGACAAAGGTCTTACCGGTCCACAAGGTCCACTTGGCGACAAAGGCCCACAAGGCCCACAAGGTCCTCCTGGCGAAAAAGGTCTTACAGGCATTCCTGGTCCTCAGGGTGAAAAAGGACCTAGAGGTTTACCGGGTTCTCCTGGAGAACAAGGTCCAAGGGGTCCGCCAGGCCCACAAGGTCCACCAGGTCCTCAAGGAATTCAAGGTCCTCAAGGCGATAAGGGACCATTAGGTCCACAAGGTCAATCTGGCGATAAAGGTCCTCAAGGAGTTCAAGGTCCTCAAGGCGATAAAGGCGTTACAGGTCCTCCTGGCATGGCTGGTGATAAAGGTCCTCAAGGACCACAGGGTACAATGGGAGATATAGGTCCACGTGGTCCACCCGGTCCTCCGGGCCCACCCGGTCAGCCAGGATTCTCAGATCAACAAAAGCAAATAATCACTCAACTTCTTGAAATACTGGCTTCTAAGAATCTGATCACAACAGAGCAACAAATCAAATTGCTAAGCTTTCTCTACTAGATCATCGTGCGTTTTGGAAAAGTTGAGACTAATGATAATTTAAAATAAGAGGATCC
>JAGWGA010000072.1 GCA_028867675.1 Nitrososphaerota archaeon
TTCCAAGAATGGCGATTTTGATTTTCTTTTCAAATTTATGAGTATCAATAGTATTTGCCTTATTGATATAGTCAGATAAATTGGATTCCACAGTCATATTGTACACTAGGTCTGATAAATTTGTATTAGTTTATTCTTGTCAGTATTTTTTCTTAGAAAGGTTTTAGATAAAGATCTAGTTCCTTTTGTTAGGAAATGGAAAATAAAGAAAACGATGTATCTTCAATCAATGAAAAGGAAATAATGGATTTCTATGGCTATAAAGGCATGAGTGGGAGCCTAGTCCTAAAATTCAGATTTTTGAGGACATGGATATTGCATTCATTGGCTTATTCATCAGTTCACTCTGGATTTGCAATTAAAATGCAGAGAGTAAGAGGTGTAACAATTGGCAATAATTGTCACATATCCCCATATGTTCTAATTGATCTTGTATATCCAAGTTTGATTAGAATAGGCGATAATGTTACAATAGGATCCAATACTCTGATTTTTGCACACGCAAATCCAACTGCTAATTTATCATTGAAAAGAAATGGTTACCCACGCAAGGTTGAACCAGTCACTATAAAATCAGGTGCTGTACTATTCCCCGGATCAATTATAACAGCAGGAGTTACAATAGGGGAAAATTCGCTGGTCAGTGCTGGAAGCGTAGTGTTTGAGAGCATTCCAGATAATTGCGTAGTTTTGGGCAATCCAGCGCGTGTTGTAAAAAGAACCAAAGAATAACATGATTTCAGCAATTAATTTTTCACATATAGTACATAGATCTTTTAGGAATCCATCAAATTGAATCTACTAGGAATTGATTTTGAAGATTGGTTTCATCCTGAGTTCATCCAGAATCACATCAAGACAACAAAAAGAAATCCTGTCATTATTAATGGAATTGATAAAATATTAGATTGGTTACGAAAAAATGAAACATTCGCA
>JAGWGA010000073.1 GCA_028867675.1 Nitrososphaerota archaeon
AATTCAAACTTGAAGATAATAAATTGTAGCAATACTGTTTTTTAAAATAACATTCAAGGCTCTAAAAATAGACTTGGAGGTTTGCGCTAACTGTTTTGACATCTATATTATGCAGTTTTATGAGTAAACAATTTATCATATTAGATATATCACAACAAAGACCATAGAACTTCAACGGAATGATGTTATTATGGCAATCCTTTGACTGTTGGATGCTGTGGTCGCTCTAACTTCAATATGGAAAAAAAGTAAATTTCATGCACTAATAACAAATTAAATTTCATTTTTATATCCGAATTCAAAGATTAGAGTTTCGCAAGATTTAGCTATGCAATGTGCTAGGTAGACTGGCAGTTTGATGTAATCGCCTTCCTAAATAGAAGACACCTGTAATAATCCCCATCTCAATAGGCGCAATACACCATAAGCAAATCAACAGAATTTTTTTCTTTCTAGGTGATAAACCCATAACCTGTCTGTACCATTGTGATACATACTTCATTTCTTAAACCTCAGTTAGTCATGCCTGCTCTTAAGGTTATACTCTAATTATTCTAAAAAATCTGTAAGATTAGAATATCTGTAAGATTCCCTCTTGTAGTCAGGGTCTAGCTGTGATTAGTTTCGTTAGATCTCCAAAAAGTTGCTAAATAACTGGTTTTTTGCTATCTTTTCTCAATTTGCATACATTGACTATTTTTTATTGTCAAATATAGATCGTGAATAGTTCCGTAAGACAACTTACTGTGCGGATCAATCAATTTGCGTTTAATTCCAAATCTCTCAATAATATCCCACATTTCATCTAAGGATGCTTTTTCGACTTGCATGCTTGATCTTATTTTAATATGATAGATACGTACGTGTGTGTATTACAAACCTACACCCTACTGTATTTTTCTACTATTATTTTGCA
>JAGWGA010000074.1 GCA_028867675.1 Nitrososphaerota archaeon
TATTTCATAAGATGCAACTGATGCAATGATCAATGCTGTTCCACTCAATGCGTATGACATGAATCGAAAACCCTTGGTGTGAAGTATCTTTGAAAATGCTGAACGCAGTATGACGCTGTCAAATGTATCAATTGGAATCATTCCTACTGCAAAAAAGCCTGCCAAGATGAGTGCAGTCTGTACGCCTGAAGTTGCCGATGCGACTACTGACAAAGTAATGGCAGAAATCTGCGTTGCAGTGTCAAATCCTAAACCAAATACCATTCCTGTGACCAATGCAGAACCTGTTGGACCCAAGACCCCTGTCTTGTTCAGTATCTTACTGGCAAGTATTGCTGAACCGCTCTTGCCCCACTTTTTCATTGAATAAATATTGATTGCACCTATTACACCAAGTGCTACTGCGCCAATTACTCCTCCCACAAATGCTAGATTGTCAGCACTAGTTATGCTCCCAATTACATATGTGATGAAAACCATCTCTGCTAATACCGAGATCATGTGTCCTGCACTAAATCCTGTACCTACCCATCGGGATTTTTTTATGACATTGTGTAATCGTACTAGATTGTCTATTGCAGTAATGTGGTCTACATCAAGGGCATGACGCATGCCAAGAAAAACCATTGTTGGAATGGATATTGCGATAAATGGCCAAATTTCCACCATCAGGTAACTCGTTTCTGTCTGCCTGTACTGGTATTTATTTTTAGTTTTGCATAAAAATACCTGTGACTAGGTTTTGATAATACTAGTCTATTTTATTTGCGATAATGTGTAATTAGTAACAAGGAAGAATTTGAAAATTGAAGTGCAAAGGAATTTGCTACAGGTTTGCAGCAAAAAAACCATTGGGCGGATATAGATTTGCAGTAGGGCAGAGGCCCTGCTCAGTATG
>JAGWGA010000075.1 GCA_028867675.1 Nitrososphaerota archaeon
TGATACAACTGATAGCCTTTCAACAAAGGAGAATCTTTTTTCTTCAATCCTCTTACTACCTTTTCACGATCTCGGATTTCTCCGTTTAGACGTTCCATTTTGGTCTTGTTCATATGTCAATTTTTTTCCCACATCAGATCGCATCACTCTGCGATCCTCATCAGTGAGGAAAAGAGGTTTTGTTGTATTTACCCTTTTCATGACCTACATCACTGAAAGATCACTAGGATCATCTTTCATTCGTACAGGAATGATTTTGAGCGATCCGTCATCTAACATGCTTAGTTTTACCATCGTAGTAACCTGTCCAGTTTTTTGGTTCTGAACAAATTTCTTTGGCAGTGTTACAATATAGCTAAAATTCATCTTGGAAATCTTTCTTTCTCCTAACTCCTGCTGAACAAATTTCGGTTGTTTTGTATTCATAATATATCTAGAATAATAGAAATTAATATCGAAATTTGTATACATATTAAATGACTGAATGGCACACAGTTCCAGCCAAGTTTACAACAGAAGAAAAAAAGATTCTTGATGCTCTACGTGATGTTTACGGTCTGAGTCATAATCAATCACTAAGAAAGGGATTAGAGATATTTGCCAGATTCTTAATTCTGGCTGAGTATTATGCAACAGCTGACAGCAAGACCCTTCAAAAAATAGGGAGAGTTGGTAAAAAATACATAAAGATGATGAACAATGACACCAAAAAGATTCTTGAAAAAACACCGACTGAACAGCAAGAAGCAGAATATGAGAAATTTTCATCAGGCGTGACCAAGATACTTACCCAATTTGACAACATCTTCATTCAAAACAGGAAAAAGGGTAGAAAAAAACTTCCAAAGAAAAAAGGAAGACCAAGTACAAGACTCTGAGAATGGAAAAAACGTC
>JAGWGA010000076.1 GCA_028867675.1 Nitrososphaerota archaeon
TCTCTGAAAACCAGAAGTGTTGGAACCATCAATTACCAGTTTTCTCATTACGTATATCTCATTGAAAATAGTTGATTTCAAGGCAGCTGACATAATCAAGACAGTTTCTTTTGCATTTAATTCCAAGTCATGTGGTGGTTCATCATCTTGTTCTACTAGACAACTACTTTGTGGATTTCGATAATATATGATAGTTTTTTCCTTGCTTTTTTCAAAGATTGCACTAGGATCAAATTCTCCTAATTCGCTGCTTGTTATTCTTAGTTTACGAGAAAATTTAATGGAATACTCGTCAGATTCGATAGGCTTGCACCTGCAAAATAATTTAGAACCTGTTGCAAGCTGTTGATGAATCTCCAATCCAACCAGAAGGCCTATCTTATCGTGATCTATTTCAGTCACTTGTAATTTTATCGCAATACTTGTTTTAAATCTTAGTCTGAAAATTCTAACGCAATATTTTCATTCATAAGGCTAGTTACTTCTTCTAAATTTTTTGAATTTGCCAATGCCCACATTGCCTTTACAAGAGCCGTTTCAGGTAACATGTTTCCAAGTGGCACAACACCAAGATTTAGCAGATCTCTCCCGCTGTCATATACAATCATTCTGACCGTTCCGTCGATACATTGTGAAGTCATGCCTATGAACAATCCTCTCTTTTTTGCATTCTCTATTGCTTGATACATTGTTTTTCCTACATGTCCAAGTCCTGTACCCTCGATAATTATTCCTCTGCACCCAGAATCTATTGCATAATCAACTATTTTGGAATTAAGACCTGGATAATATTTGATCAATAATACTTTGTCATCAAATTTGATTCTTGGAATGTATTTTCTCTGTGGAACTTCAAACAGTTTGTCCTTTTCAATGGTTTCTGATT
>JAGWGA010000077.1 GCA_028867675.1 Nitrososphaerota archaeon
TTATACAAATTAAAAGTTCAGTACTTTAACTCTGTAAGCGAGACACCATTTCTTTTAGGAGATATAAACAAACTAATTGAATTATCAGTAAAACATGCAGCTACCTATTATCCAGGAAATGATGTAACACTTGATCTAATATTTACCAAATTAACAGAATCAACTGGAACAATAAAAGTGACAGATCCATTAGGAAATACAACTAGTAGTCAATTCCATCCACAATCTGTACATGATACCATCGTACTCAAAAATTTGCCAAAAATAATTGGTACTTATGATTTCGAGGTAGATTATGCCGGTGTGACAGAAACAGGTTCCTTCAAAGTAGTTCGAGATTCCCATGAGCTGCCCAATATACAATTAGACATGTTTCCTAACAAATTGAACTACAGACCAGGAGAGATGGCTGACTTCAAAATACATACATCAAACATTACCACAAATTCCATAACTACATGGGTTACAAGTCCTGATGGTAAATCTAGTCCAGAGATATTATTGCCGGCATACACAACTGAAATCATCATACCTCACAGGATTGCTCAAAATGATACCAAGGGGGAATGGAAGATGTATGTTAATTATGATGGAATTGTAAAAAACTCGTCTTTTTACGTAGATGGTGCACCTGTTGACAATGGAAAGATATTTGATAGTACTCAGTACGATATTCCCACCTTTGTGTCAGCAATTAATTCAACTACATTCAAGTCTCCAACAAATATTGCTATTGATAATGATAACAATATCTATGTGGCAGACACTGGGAATTCAAAAATAAAGAAATTTGATGCCAAGGGCAACATGCTTCTTTCATGGGGAGATGTAGGCTCGTCAAATGGACAATTCAAAAACCCATCAGGCATTTTTGTAAATGAAA
>JAGWGA010000078.1 GCA_028867675.1 Nitrososphaerota archaeon
GTGGATACGATGAATCTACTCCAAGATCTGATGTTAGACCAAGATCTGATGCAAAGCCCACGTATGACATGAAGCCAGGATCTACTGCAAATGTACCTGTCCGTGGCGGTGAAATGGACAAGATGATACTCAAAGAAAAACCAAATGTTAGCTGGACCGAAGTAATAGGTCACGAAGATGCCAAAAGGGCATTGCGAGAATCAATAGTCTATCCTACTAGAAGACCAGACTTGTTTACTCTTGGTTGGCCAAGGGGAATCCTTCTCTATGGGCCTCCTGGATGTGGTAAAACTCTTCTTGCAGCTGCATCTGCAAGTGAGATACAAGGAGATTTCATAAATGTAGATGCAGCATCAGTGATGAATAAATGGCTGGGAGAAGCGGAGAAAAATGTATCCAAGCTATTTACTATGGCTCGAGGGTTTGCATCAAAAAATAACCCTGTTATCATGCTTATAGACGAAGTTGACTCACTTCTTGGAGATACACAAAGTGAAAACGGCGGGGAAGTGAGAGTAAAAAACCAATTTCTAACAGAGATGGATGGAATCAACAGCAAAGGAAAGGACATTCAAATGTACGTGATGGCAGCAACCAACAAACCGTGGAACTTGGATTGGCCGTTTCTTAGGAGATTTACAAAGAGGATCTACATCCCGCTTCCTTCTCTTGAAGCAAGGGAGAATCTGTTTTCTCTTTATATTTCAAAAATCAAAGGTGTAAACTCGGTAGATCTGAAAAAGCTTTCTGCAGCTACTTCCGGGTACAGTGCAAGCGATATCAAAGACATCTGCCAGTCCACCCAATTGCAAATTATTGACGAGTTTTTCGAAAAAATGGATTCGCAGAAAAAAGACATTGCTGGTGGCTCTCAACCTAG
>JAGWGA010000079.1:0-334 GCA_028867675.1 Nitrososphaerota archaeon
ATACATCAGGTGAGCTGTCAATTATTATTTGAACCATTTTGTCATCGACTTTGACTTCTTTTTCGTTTCCCGGTTTCTCTTCTTTTTCATGCGAATCTGGAGCACTCATGTTTATCAATTTCAGATAGTCTATTTACTTATTTAAAACTAGTTTAGATGTCATCATTTGATCTGGTTCGATGGTATCATTGATAGATTTCATCAAGTTGCTTGCTTTTTCCAATATAACGCAATCATCCAGGTTAAACCTGTTTTTTCTTGACTTGGTATTTCTTGAATTTAATCGTAATTTGTTATTACAGCAAGGACATCGTATCCCTATAGATAACGAGTC
>JAGWGA010000079.1:344-833 GCA_028867675.1 Nitrososphaerota archaeon
TCCACATATAGAGCAGGGCCTCTGCCCTACTGCAAATCTATATCCTCCCAATGGTTTTTTTGCCGCAAACCTATAGCAAATTCCTTTGCATCGCAAATCTCTAATCTCCCTTGTTATGAAAATACACATCATTCTAAATAAAATAGACTAGGATTGACAAAACCCAGTCACATGTGCTTTTATATGAAATTAAAGGTATTAGGACAAAATAGATTCAAAATTCAATGGCTTTCACACACATGAAGTCAGAAGATGATATACAGTACATCGCGTTCTTGTTTACTTGTTATGTCGAGTTTTTTATAAATCAGGTTCAAGGCACAGCGCAACAAATTAGATAATTGCAAAAAACTAGTTTTGTTGTTTGTTTCGTGTAATGGCAATTACCGCAATCACAATTCCTGCAACACCTATTCCAATTCCAGTCATGCTTATCATATACAATTTATCAGTGACATCCTTAACTTGTTGGAAGGATTGTACAACATT
>JAGWGA010000007.1 GCA_028867675.1 Nitrososphaerota archaeon
TTTTCCAAGATGCAAATCTGATTTCATAGAGAAAACGAACAAAATGTCTTTTAATTGGCAAAAATAACTGAAATTAATACTCATGAATGAAGAACTAGTAGAAATTGTTGATCAATTAATAGAGTTTGGCTATGGTGACTCTCCAAGATTGGATGCCATATCAAAAAGATTGAAAAATAATGAATTGCTTTATCCTTCGGATCAAAAATATGTTGACATGCTAGTTTCTAAATATCTCTATCCTCGCATAGAAGAAAATGAAAGTCGTAAAAAACAAACAGGTTCTCTTGAAAGAAAAATACAAAATGTGAAGAAACAATATGGTGCAGATTATTCTTCAAAAGATGAGAATATTTCAGATCTATGTCCCAAATGTGGTTCTCCAGTGCCACTAATGTTTAGTTTTTGTTCAAAATGTGGAGCATTTCATGATGAGCATAATTATGTAGATGTTCGTAAATCTCAACAAAAAAAGGGAAAACTTGTTGGTCTTTCTCATAGTTCATCTCATGATGATCTTACAAAGTCTTGTGCTGCATGCAGTTCCAAAATATTCCAAACGCATGAATTTTGTCCCATTTGTGGAGCATATCAGGATAAAACTAATCTCAAGGGAATTACAAAACAACCATTAAAAAAGAAAAAACATGTGGGCCTTGCTGTTGCAGGAATACTGTCCATCATTCTTGGCGTAATACCTGTAATATTTTTATTTCAATATTCATATCTATGTGGTTCCATAATAGGACAATTTGCACAACTTTTGAATTCGCAAGTGCAAGAATCTTGTTATTATGTCCAGATCTCCACTATTGGTGGAGCAATTCTCTTTATCATCGGCATAATTTTACTGGCAACAAGGGCTGTTAAACTAAAAAAGTACAAAAGTAATCATTAGATTAATGACTCTTGGGAGATTTTTTAATCTCTAGTCAGATTCATTTCAATCATATCAAATCAAAATTATTCCAGTTGGCATCATACGTTATTGTTCTGGCAATGAGTCGAATTGTACTATCAATGTCTCGGAATCTTTAAGTTTTGTAACGCAAATCATTATTACATGCCTGAAAAAACGCCTGATATACGAAAAACAGTAGAAGACAATAGAGGGACTTTAAAAAAACTACAATTAAAAATTCCGGGCCTTAAAGAATATCGACAATTAGAAGACATTAGAGCGGCAGATCAATTACTGAGAAAGCAAATATCGGACAAGCTAAACAATGCAAAAACAAAGCTTGAGGACTTGAGAAGAGCACTATCTGCAAAAAACGATTTTAACAATCTCACCATAATCGGTAATATGATATCCCAAATCCAACAAGTATCTGGTGCTATTCAGCATTCACAACAAGGCTCTGCAGGAATTTCACCTAATATACGAATAGACGAAGGAGTTCTCAATAAATTATATGAATATGATTTTAGTTCAGTTAATGCTTCTGAGCAGATTTTCAATTCTTGTTCAAATTCTGTATCTGATTATAATTCAGGTAAATCTCCTCAGGATATATCCGCGTTTATTACATCAATGTTAGATGATCTTAACAAGGCATGGCAACAAAGACTAGACTCGGTGGAAAATATTCTTGTTACAAAATGATAATGAAAATAAAAAATATGAGGTGCCAGTAAATGTTTGGGCGTAAAAAAGAACCTGATTCAGGTAGTGTAATAGGTTCTACCACAATAGAGTGGGAGTCTCAATACAAAGAAGGCAATATCATGTGGAAGGTTCCACGTTTGATAAAATTAAATGATAATATCGTAGTGCGTGAAGATGAAATTGCAGTATTTTTCAGAGATGGCAAGGTTCTGACTTTTTTTGACAAACCCAATAGGTATGCACTAACAGATTTTAACGCCCCAATTGTAGGCGGGCTGTTAAAATTTTTCACGGGAGTTCAACAGGCTGCTGAAGTATACTATCTACAAAACAGATACCTTGATGGAAAATTTGGTTCACAAGCACCATACCAATTTGTTGACCCTGTATTTGGCATGGTAAATCTTCGAATATTTGGAGAATTCCGATGGAAGATATCTTCACCAGAGAATTTTGTAAACCAGTTTGTTGGAACTTTTTCAATGAATACATCTGATGCAGTAGAATCACGACTAAAAGAGCAACTTGTACTATTGTTATTTGGTGCACTTGGGAAGCTAAAAGAAAATGGTATGAAAGTTACCGATATTGCAACTAATTTGCAAAACATTGAACAAATTGTATTATCTGCAGCACCTGCAAATTTTGGACAATATGGTATTGAGATAAACAAGATATCTGGATTGACAATCAGTCTGCCCGAAGAAGTTCAAAAGGCTATCAATACTCGTGGAGAGATGTCTGTACTTGGTGTAAATTACATGCAGTATCAAGCAGGTCAGGCCATGACAGAAGCTGCAAAGAATCCTTCAGGTGGAGCAGGTTCACTAGCTGGACTTGGAGTAGGATTGGGAGCAGGCTCTGGTATTGGTTATGCAATGGCAGGTCAGATGGGACAAGGAATGTACCAGCCTCCAATGAAACAATGCCCCAAGTGCAGTATGATGATGCCGGTATCTAGTAATTTTTGTCCAGGCTGTGGCGCAAGTCAACAGGCTCCCCAGAAACCGCAGGGGATGACATGCACAAAATGTAACAATATTATCGCTGCAGATTCCAAGTTCTGTCCAAACTGTGGAAATGAAATAAAATCAAGTGTATAAAATATGTTTTGTATAAAGTGCGGTCTCCAACTTCCAGATGATGCAGTATTTTGTGTAAAATGTGGTGCAAAACAAACAACAATTGCTCCCCAAACTGATTCAACTCCAGAAACAAAGGAATTAAAATGTCCAAACTGTGGTGCGCCAATTACACCCAAGTTTGGTGAGATGGTAATTACATGTGAATACTGTGGGGGTAGTGTCAGTCTAGAAAACAAGGGATGGCAAAATATTGTTAAACATTCCATGTTGCCAATTACAATTCCGGACAAGGATCAGATTACAAGTCTACTACACAAAATGATGGACAAGGGACTTTTACATCGACATCTTCAAGAAAGTTCTGTACTGGAAGAACTGGATCTGTCAATGATACCATACTGGATTATGCCTGTTACTGCAAAAACAAACTTGATTGCAACAGATATTGCAGTAGAGATTGGAAGTATTGCAGCAACTGCTGCAATGGCAGGTATGATGGGTGGTGCTCTTGGTGGAGGTTCTAGAAGGGGAGGATTTGGTGGTGGAGGATTGATGGGTGGAATGCTGCTTGGTTCCATGATGGGCGGAGGTGGCATGATGGGTGGCAATAATGCGACAAAGGCGTATACTGTAGATGAGAGTTACAGCTGTGCTGTAATTGCAGTAAAATCATTGAGTGCATACCAATCACATGGTTACGAGTTTTCGCTAGACCAAAAAACTGATTTTGATTCAAAAAAGATTCCAAAATCAATTAAAATCTTAAATGGTGATATCAATGAAGACTCTGCAAAAAGTCAGGCAAAAAATATCGTAGATCAGATACAATCACAAAGAGTTCATGCAAAATATCACATGATAAGACAGATGGAGACCCAGGAAGAGGTATCAAGTGGGGAACTATTGCACGTTCCAATATGGTTTGCACAATATGATCACAAGGGCAAGAAGATAATTCTCATAATTGATGCAAATTCTGGAAATGCAATAAACAGTATAGGTCTTGAATAATTAAAGACGGCTGATTGTCAGCAAGATGGGCTCGAGTTTAAGGTTTTGATTTGTGAATACTTGATGCCTATAATATTCACATTCTAAGAGAATTTAATACTGCTTTCTTATTCATAAATTTCAATATGCCCCTAGAGGAATTGGCGCACAAGTTCACAATAATTGGTACTATAATTGCAATTTTCTTATTTGGAATAGCCATCATTGAGGTGATTCATTTTAACGAACTTGTTGGCCAGACGGAAAGGTCGACAACAAGTCTGACTACACTGATCAACAAAACCGATAACCTGTTAACAGAAATGCAAAAGTCCACAACAAGTTTAGCCACCTTGGTGGATAAGACTGACCAATTAATACAAACGCAAAATAGTACATCTTCCAACATTTCTCAACAAACTATTCTAAAAGAATATGGCGATGAGGCACCATTTCACATGAGTATCACATATTGCAATTACGAAGTAAATGACAACGGTCTTGCATATTCGCCAACTATCTTGGACAAAAATGGTAATGCCACTCCCTTGAAATTCATGTTGATTAGATTTTTTGGATATTATACTTTACCTACTGATAATGGAATCTCGTATCTAGGTAGCAAGGGTGTTCTTGAGGATGATACAACTCCAGAGTTGATTGATCCTAGTGGAGGGGGAGACCAATTGTATAACTTGTCTCTTGTACAGGCACTGAATCAAACTAAAAAATCAAACGATGCGTATCTTTTCATACATTCAGAATATTATTTTGCTCCTTATTCTGAAATAACGGGAAAATTACTTACTAAATATACATACGATGGGGTTGGGCAACAAATGATAGAATTCAAAAAAGACAATCAAGGAAACTGGCAACTATATCCAAGTAAAAATTCAGTTTGTAAATGATTGTTCATTAGGTATAGACATGTGATGATCTATAACATTTGAGAAATTTTATATCGTAATTATTTTTTTATACATAACGTAATATCCTTTTCAGATTTTATCAAAATGCATTTTTTATCTTACACCTATAGATAGATTAATTGGCAAATACCATTTCATTGTCTCCCCTATTATTCAATGTCTTATTTACAAGATATGAAATACTGTCGTCCCATTCTTGTAATGGATTTGTACATTTCCCACATTTTGGCAATATGACTATGGCATCACAATCTATCTCTCCAATGAATTTCCCACATATTGAACAGCAAATTGGTTTTATATCATAGATATTCATTATTGGTAAACTCCATTACTTGATTCAACAAATCTTTTAGAAATATTCAAGATTCTCAAAATTTTGCGGATAAATAGGAATGGGTTTATTGATTTGTCTAATTTTGCAAATAAAATTCCTGTAGGTGTAGGGATCGAGACGAACCTAGAGTTTTTTCTTTCGGTCATGGTATAACTCAATGTTCCAAATTCTTCGTCAAAATCACTTTGCATCAAGTTCTGCAGGCGAAGACTCATGAAAAACATCTCTTTTTTCACACTGGTAAGATTAATGTCGTTTTTATACCTGACATCTTCAATCTTTCCGTTTTCATTAATTATTGCAACATATTCTACTCCTTTTTCTAATACTGGATCTATGGGAGTTACAAACTCCTTTTTCTCAGCATTTGTATGAAGCATCAGATCTTCAAATAAAGAACGCTTTGCCAACATGATGCATATAACCGCAACTAAAGTTATAAGAACTGTGATGCATGAATCAAAAACAAATATCAAAAAATGTTCATAATGATATGGATTGTCAATAAAAAATCATAACGTTTCTAGGTTTGCACTACAATTATTAAATTATAGAATAAAACATGACATCCCGTACAAGTGAACAGTCAAAATTATCAGGTGGTTGAAAATGTGGTCAGCATTAGTGTATACTCTATCTTCTTATCATGCATATGCTTGCAAAATTTGAAAACCTTCATTGTGACACATTCATTGGCCTCACGGTTTTATCATACTGCTGCTCCTACGTCAAATTACGCCATTTTACAGTTATCTCCTTCATTAACAAAGTTAACCAATGGTTTTATTCCAATTTCGATATTTTCAAGAATTGTGGTGGAAGAAAATGAAAATAATCAAAAGGTATTACACTTCATACTGGAAAATCCTGGGTGTCATCTACGACAGATAAAGAGAGATTTGAATATGTCTATGGGAACAGTTCAATATCATTTGAACTCCTTAGAAAAAATGGGGAGGATAATTTCTGAAAAACATGATTTGTACCGATATTATTTTCCTATTGGATCTTTTGGAGCTTTAGAAAGAAACATACTAAAAATTTTAAATCAAGATTCTGAAAGGGAAATACTCTTGTTTATAATAGAAAGAAAAGACCCTACTCAAACTGATATTGTAAATCATATTAAAATTTCCCATGGAACAGCTAACTGGCACCTTAAGCGACTAATTGAATATGGTATAATACGAGAAGAAAAAGAGGGAAAATTTAAGAAATATCATCTTAATGGCAGTCATGATAACATAGTCAAACTTTTACAAAATTATCATTCTTCAATATGGAACAAGTGGAGCAACAGGCTGGCTGAATTGTTTCTATCGGTCTCATCTGAAGAGGACAAAGAGTAATGGTTCAGTTTGTCTTTAGTCATGGGATAGATGAAGTATTTGCCGTAACACAAGTTATGATAGCTGCATTTGCACTTTTCTTGTTAGGGCTTTCTGTTAAAGCCTATAAAAATACTGGAGCAAGAAAAATAGTATATCTTATTATTGCATTTGGTCTGTTTGCTTTTCAACATCTTCTAAATTATGTAGATCAATCAGTAGTTGATATTTTGCCTGATGATATTAGATATGTAATATTTGCAATAGTGACACTATCTATCATGGGATTGTTCTTTTTAGCAATATTGAAAAAATGAAAATTTAATTTATAAATCCAAGTCAGTAAACTCTTCATTTTGAGAAATGTCCCTCAATTATTATATCTCGTTACCAATATTGCTTAAAGATGAAGAACATGCCTGATGAATCATGCAGAACATGTGGTGAGTTATTAAAAAAATATTCGCTGTGTGCAGAATGCAGGAAAGTAACACAACAAATTTGTGTTAATTGTGGACTAAAAACTATGGAGCAGATTCATGATAATTGTTTTTGCAATACGGAATTAATCCAAAGAATGCACAATTTTCATGTGTTCTTGTTTAGTCAGAACTCTATACTTTCATGATCAAGATAAAAATTCAAAAATCCATACATGTAATATTTAAAAAAGTTTTTTTCATTGTGAAATCGGTCAAACATGCGATCTTTCTAGTACATTTCTTGAGATGAATGTATCATTACATGAGAATATTGTAATTTTTCATTTTGAGGAATGTCTCTCAATTATAATATACTATCTGATGATTTTATATCTGATGAGGTGGCAGAATGAAAAACAATTCCTTGTTTCTTTTGCCAAGGTGGTTTTGTCTCCCGTAAATCATCTGCCACCTATCCCCTAACATTTCAGTCTCATGAACTCATTACATTATGCTGATGCTTTAGAATTCTTTTTTTATCTCTAAAAATTCGATTAACCCACATTTGGTATTTTTTGTATTCAGATCTACAAATGCAATTCGTCTCTCATCAAAGCCCTTTGTTGGAGTGACAAGTATGGTGGCACCTTTTTTGGAAAAATTTGCCAACTCTGATTCTATGTCTTTTACCTCAAAACAGAGGTGATGAACTCCGCCTCCGACTCTAGCAAATTCACTAACTGGGGAATCCTGTGAAACAGGCTCTATTAGCTCCAAAAACGGCTCGCCTACCTTTAGAAAGCATATGTTTACTTTTTGGCTCCCAACTGGCAATATTCCAGATATGGTCTCAAAGTTGAGATAGTTTTTGAGTTCGCCTAATGACTGCTGTATGTTACTTACTACTATGCCAATATGGTGTAGTTTCATGAATTTGCTCATGTATATGACATACAATAATCTATCCCACTTGTTAATTTTATATTGATACCATCTGCATCAAATATCATGCTAGAAAAGCTAGTCAAGGACTCTAAAGCGCTTGAAAAAGCAATCGCCGGTGAAGAACTATCATACGATGACGGAATGGAGTTGATGTCTTATGATAATCTCTACATGTTGGGAGCAGCAGCTGATCTAGTTAGACAAAACAGGGTTGGAAATAAAGTAACTTTTGTAGCATCATATTATTTGAATTACACAAATGTCTGTGCTGCAAGTTGCCAGATGTGTGCATTTTATAGAAAGGGAAACGAAAGCGACGCATACACTCTATCTGCAAAAGACATTGCATCAAGAATTGCAATAGCAAAAGAGATGGGCGCAACCGAAGTGCATATCGTTGGTGGCTTTCATCCTGAACTTCCAATAGAATACTATGAAGAAATGTTCAGAACGATAAAAAGCGCACATCCTGAAATGCATATCAAAGCACTTACAGCGGCTGAAGTTTTCTTTATTGGGAGACTCACAAAAAATTCTGTTAAAGAAGTATTGACTAGATTCAAGGCAGCAGGTCTTGATACAATGCCTGGTGGCGGAGCTGAACTATTTCATCCTGATATACGAAATCAGATAGTTCGTGGCAAGTGCTCAGGACAGGAATGGCTTGATACTATAGAGCAAGCCCACAACCTTGGAATCAAAAGCAATGCAACAATGCTCTTTGGACATATTGAAAAACCTGAGCATATCGTAGACCACCTGGTAAAACTAAGAGAGGTTCAAAAAAGAACCAAGGGGTTTCTTACACTTATTCCGCTAAAGTTTAGTCTTGACAATACTGAATTAGAAAAGAAAGGGCTAGTCACAGCAGAAAGTCCATCTACATATGATCTAAAAATTACTGCTATATCTCGTCTGATGCTTGCAAACCAACTTGATAACATTTCAGTATACTGGGTTGCACTAGGCAAAAAGCTAGCACAAGTTGCATTGACATATGGTGGAAATGACTTGGTTGGAACTGCATTCTCTGAAGAGATTTACAAAGCTACAGGTAAAGGAACACACTCTTCGGTTCTTGAACTAGCAAACATGGTAAAAGAAATTGGAAGAGAACCAGCTCAGCGAGATACTTATTTTAATATTTTAAAGATGTTCTAGACATCTGTTGGTTTTTGAGTAACTGTCTTTCCTGCTCCGCCTTTCTTCTTTCCTCTAATTCCAATACTGATTAGAGTAATGAAAAAACCAAGACCACCAACTAGTCCTGCAATATTTCTCAGACCAATGTTTACTACTAGATCCTGATTGAATGTAGCCTTTTCATCATCTGTCATGTCTGCTTTTCCGGCAGGTTCTGTTTCGGACAAATAACCGTAAACTGAAAAACCAATTGCAAGCATTGTTAATCCAAGTAGTAAAACGCGTTTGTCCATTTGTATGATAATTGCTTAACGTGATAAATAACTGTTAAGCTATTCGAAGTTCAAATTCTGGCACTAGGCCTTTTTCAATTCCAAACTGGAACAAGTTTCTGATTGATTGCTCGCCTAATACTCCCATTTCTATTGTTACATCATTTACATACATTCTAACAAACTGGTCAATCAATTCCTTTGACTGTCCTCTACCATACTGCATTGCATAATCTAATGCATCGTTTGGTCTTGCCATTCCGTATATGATGGACTCTTTGAAAAACTCGTCAAACTTTTTGATTGTCTCAATTCCAAAATGATTGCTCATTACATTTACTCCTAATGGGACAGGCAATCCTCCTGTACTGTCTCTCCACCACGAGCCTACATCAAATAACTTAGTGAGGCCCTTTTGGTCATAGGTAATCTGTCCCTCATGGATGACTAGACCTGCATCTACCTGTCCACTAGCTACTGCATCGGGAATATCACTGAACTTCATCTCGGTATAATCAAACTTGCCAATCATTAATTCTAGTAACAAAAATGCCGATGTTAGTTTTCCAGGAATTGCAATTTTTGAACCTCGAAGTTTTTCAAGGGAAAGATCTTGTTTTGCTACAACTATTGGTCCATAACCTTTTCCAAAACTTCCGCCACTTCGAAGTATGGTATAATCATGAAGATATGCACAAGCATGAGCAGAAACAGCAGTAACATCAAGCTCATGCTTCAAAGCTCTTTTGTTTAATGTCTCAATATCTTCGACAACGTGTTTTACATTAAAGTGCGGTGAAGTAACTTTACCGCTAAGCATTCCATAGAACATGAATGCATCATCTGCATCAGGCGTATGTCCTATTGTAATATCCATAATGATGATTTTTATGTCTATTATAAAAATCAAGTTCGTGTCGACAATCTCTGCCTTTGAACAAGAGATTATGATGCAATTGCAATTCTTGGAACACTTTGTACCTCTAAAACAGTTGTCTATAAAAAATCAGAAAAAGACCATTTTTTGTGGAACTGGAGATTCATTTGCATCTGCACAGCTAGGCGAAGTATTTTCTGATTTTAGAGTAAAGGCACTAGACCCACTTGACATATCAAAATACAAAAGACTTCTGAAAAACAACCGCACTTACTTTATTTCAATTTCTGGAAATACCATATCCAACATCAAACTAGCACGACAAGCTAAACACTCTACTGCAATAACTGCAAATCATACAAGCAATCTTGCAAAAGCATGTGGTGATGTAATACAATTAAAGTTTGAAAATACTGGAATCCAAACTGCAGGAAGTATCAGCTTTCTTGCTAGTGCGTTAACATGCATTTCTCTAGTTTCTAAATTCAAAATGCCTGACTATCTCAATCTATTCAAGGCAGCCTACAAGGCTATTCCAAGGAAGATTAGTGGCAGGGTCTATGTTTTAGGAAACCAGTACAGCTATCCAATAGCTATGTTCTGTACTGCTAAACTGCAAGAGGTCTTTGGGATGGATACTCGCTATGAGAGAATAGAACAGTTCTCCCACATGGGGTTATTCTCATCAAGAAAGGGTGACACTGTTTTGATATTTGAAAAGAAAAACAAGCATAATGCAAAGCTTGCAAGGGAGATAAAAAAATGCGGACTGGAACCTGTTATGATAGATCCACCAACAAGTGATCCATTGGGACAAGTTGTCTTTTTCATATTTGTTTCAGAGTTATTGTCGTTGTATTTAGCAAAAATAAAAAATAGAAAAGAATGCTTTTTTGTTGAAAATAAGAAATTAAGAAATGCTAGTTCTTCCATGATCTACTAATTTTTTTTATAATTCTTCTAAACGTTTAATAGCGGCCAGAAAAGGATTTAGCTAAACCATGAAATTCAAGGCGACAGATCAAATTCTAAGTATTATTGGTAATAAGAAAAATATTCGAAACTTTGGAGTCATTGCACACGTAGATCACGGCAAGACTACCATGAGTGACAGTTTATTGGCATCAAGTGGAATTATCAGCCCGTCTGTTGCAGGCCAAGCTTTGGCACTTGATTCAATGAAGCTTGAACAAGACAGACAGATGACCATCGTCCAGGCAAATGTTACTTTACTCTATGAACAAAATGGAGAAGAGTATGTAATCAACATGATAGATACTCCAGGACACATTGACTTTACTGGTAGAGTCACAAGAAGTTTGAGAGCTATAGACGGTGCAGTTGTGGTATCAGATTCCGTAGAAGGTATAATGACACAGACTGAAACTGTAACTCGTCAGGCATTAGAAGAAAGGGTAAGACCTGTTTTGTATATCAATAAAATCGATCGTCTAATCAAGGAACTAAGATTGCCTCCAGAAAAGATGCAAGAGTGGTTGCTTGAAATTATTACAAACTTTAACAGACTAGTTGACATTTACGCAGAACCTGAATACAAGGAAAAATGGAAGGTAAGCATTCAGGATGGAAGTGTCTCATTTGGTTCTGCAAAGGACAAGTGGGGATTTAATGCAGATGTAATGAAGAAGAAAGGAATTTCGTTCAAGGATATCTACGAAGCATATTCTGAAGGCGGAGACGTCAAGAAATTGGCAGAAAAAGCTCCATTGTATGACGCAGTACTTGGAATGGTTGTAAAACATCACCCATCACCTGATGTTGCACAAAAATATAGAATTCCAAAAATCTGGAAGGGTGATTTAGATTCTGATATTGGTAAAGCACTTTTGAACTGTGATGACAACGGCCCAACTGTAATGATGATTGTAAACATGACAGTAGACCCAGCTGCAGGTCCTGTAGCTATTGGAAGATTATTCTCTGGAAGAATAAAAGACGGCGATAGAATACATTTGATTGATACAAAACGTGAAGGTCGTGTCCAGTCTGTCAACTTTTTCATGGGCAACCAAAGAGAAATGGTGGGACAATTAGCAGCAGGAAACATCCCAGCTTTGTTAGGTCTAGAACATGCAAGAGCAGGTCAGACATTATCATCAATTCCTGGAATCAATGCATTTGAAGGAATTCAATATGTGTCAGAGCCTGTCGTACAAATTGCAGTAGAGCCAAAGCATCCAAAAGACTTGCCAAAACTTGTCGAAGCATTGAACCGTATCACTATAGAAGATCCTAACTTGGTTGTAAAAATAAATGAAGAATCTGGTGAGACCGTAATTGCTGGAATGGGTGTATTGCATTTAGAAATTGCAACTGCATTAATTGCAGATGCCAAAGTCGATATTGTAACATCACAGCCTTTGATTAATTATAGGGAAACAATTCGTGGCTCTGCAGGACCAATCATGTCAAAATCTCCTAACAGACACAACAAGATCTTCATGAAAGTAGAACCATTAGATGAAAAGATTGCTGAAATGATCAGAAATGGAACATTAAACGAGTATAAAGACAAGAAGGAAGTTGCTACAATTCTAAAAGCTGCAGGATGGGACGGCGATGAGGCAAAGCGTGTAATGAGATTTGATGTTAGAGGAAATGTTATGGTGGATGGAACCAAGGGTGTCCAGTTTGTCGGCGAGTCTACTGATTCTATATTGTCAGGTTTTGAAGATTCTGTTAAAGAAGGTCCACTAGCAAGAGAACAAGTTAGAGGATGCAAGTTTACATTCCACCACTTTGTACCACACGAGGATCCAGCACACAGAGGTTTGTCCCAATTAGGACCAGCTTCAAGGCGTGCATGTACTGGAGTAATGTTATTGGCACAACCAGTATTGCTTGAACCAACTCTTGGAATTGAAGTACGTGTACCACAAGAAATGATTGGAAACGTTGCAGGTGTTATTTCTGGTAAACGAGGTAAGGTACTCAATATGGAACAAAAAGGTGTTATTCATATTATATCAGGAGAACTTCCAGCTTCTGAGACATTTGACTTGTCTGAAGTAATGCGTGGGCAGACTGCAGGACGTGCCATGTGGAACACTCATTTCAAAGCATGGACTCCAGTTCCAAACTCTATTCTAACTAAAGTTATTGCTGATATCCGAAAGAGAAAGGGATTAGCACCAGAAGTGCCAACTCCAGACGAATACGTAGACAGTGAGTAAAAATGGTTTACCCCCAAATTACGCTTGGGGACATGCTGTTGTCGTAAAGTTCTAAATCAATTTTTATAGGTGGCAATGGAAATCAGATCATGCCATTTCGTGGTTACAGTAGCATCATAGGATACCAATATGCTCACTCCGCATTCAGTCTAAGCTATCACTGCGGACACTGTAATAGAGACGTTTCAGGTTTGATAACTGCAAAATATGACACAGGTGAAGGCGAAGTAAGATATCTTGTTTGCACAAATTGTGGGGATGGCTCTGTTGTAACAAAAGAGGGAGTTCTTTATCCACCCTCACTTATTGGACAAAACTTAGAAGGATTACCTCAAGATATTGAAATGGCATATTTGGAAGCTAGAAGATGTTTTTCCGTAAAGGCATATACAGCATGCGAATTAATATGCAGAAAAATTTTGATGCATGTAGCAGTAGAAAAGAAAGCAAAAGAAGGCGAGTCCTTTGAAAATTACATTAAACATTTAGAGGCTTTGGGTTATGTTACACCACCAATGAAGCCATGGGTTGATCTGATAAGGACGCATGGTAATATCTCTACTCATAAACTGGAAACCGCAGACCCACAACGTGCAGAAAGTACTTTGATGTTTACCACCGAATTGCTAAGAATAATCTATGAAATGGAACATAAGGCAGACAAATACACCAAAAAAACCACGACGCATTAACAATAGTTAGTTTCTTGTATTCCAATCGTTCTTGGAAAGATAACCTTCAGTCCTTCTCCTATTGACTCTCCAAAGTGCCCTGTCTGCCACTTGCCTTCCATATTCCTCTCGCAGATATGTCATCATGCTCTTTCGAACCCTGCCAAACCTTTCCTTGTCCTTGATTATTGCTTCTTCACAGTTCAAATCTCCTTGTTGAGACCTCGACGAGTCCTCTTTTGTTGTAGTTTTACCTTCATCTAGTCTTGAATTATCCTGTATTGTCTCTTTTTCATCTCTTTTTCTGTTAAAGAACAACATTGTAATTCTATACGTAAATCGAGCTAAAAATGTTTCTAACACTAAATCACATATCGTAGTGCAAGCACGGTGTAAGCATAATTCGTGTGGATTTTGCTAAAAATGGCATCTACAATAGTCCATTAAGATGTAATCGTAAAATGAAACTAGAAAATATCTTAATTATTAAACAGATTAAGCATATCCTTTTGTTCTCTGGTCTCTTTTCAAGTAAAATGTTCTTGATACTTCTACATTGAGCATATCTTGAAGCTCTTCAACCAACCTCAAGTGTGCCTTGGTTGAAATAAGATTATGCGTCATGAAAAATTCCATGCAAATTTTTACTATTTTTTCTGCAAGCATTGCTTTCCATGCATCATCTTTCTCAATAGGTTCAGATACACTATACGTTTGACCTGTGGATGATTTGGCGGTATGAACTTTTGTGTAATCTTTAAAGAGAGATTCCAGTGTCTTTTGTAATGTCGGTATTCTTTTAGATAGCTCCATAATTTCTTCAATGTTCTTGTATTTTTTTCCTAGATTGACTTCTTCTTTTATTGGTGAATCGTGAAGAACATCTTGGATTTGTTCTTGATGGGCTACCTCGAAGAAAAGTTCAAGATCTTTCAAACCGTTTGCAACCGTCGTTCTTACATCATACCAAAAATCTGCTGTATCTTCAAAATATTTACCATGTTTTTGCTTTAAGCCTAACAACTTTCTTCGTTTATCACTTGTAAAAATCCCTCCATCCTCATCGATTAGATCTTTATACTTGGAATGTAGATTTTTCTGGTCATTTTTTGATAATTCTCGTCGATAATTAGCCATATCTATGTATTGTATAGTCGAAAATAGCCTATAAGGTTTGCTATTCATAGGATCGTATGTCACGAATACAATCCCTCAGAGATAGACTGCAAGACATTGAGCGTGAACTTGAAGCCTTGAAAGTATTCAGGCTCACACCTCAGTTAAAAAAGTTTCAAAGAGCCTTGATAGGAGAGCAAAGTTTTATCAAAAATAAAATCTCTGAACTATCTAAAAGTAAAGAAGCAAACGAATTACAAAAAGACGTTCTTCGAAATCTAGCAAACAAGAACAGATCTCAGAAGATGAAACGCACTTGGAGATATCTTAGAGCAATCAAGGAGAATTATCCTGTTGAACTGTCTACAAAAGAACTTCGAACTGCATTAAAGAAACACAGACAAGGTCTTGAAACTGACGTTCCAGACGTGGCTTGGAGGAACCCAAGTCCATGACTTTTTTTCCTATGTCTAATGTTAAATCATTAGATAATATCAGAGTACGCAAACAAAATAGGAATCCAAACAACTTGTTAATTCTTCCAAGTGTTATAGCAGTAGATACAGAAACTGATGAAGGAGATATTTTTCTAATTGCAGTGTCAAATGGAAACTATCTAGACCATCCAAACATTAACTTTGAAAACGTTTGCAAGTTTCTGTTAAAATATGAAGGCAAACTGATTTTCTTTTACAATTTGGGATATGATGCAGAATGTATTTTAAAATTATTACCTGAGCATATTCTAAGATCATACAAGTGGAAAAGAGATTTAAAATTCTCATATCTTGGATACAAAATATTGTATATCGACAGAAAGAAACTTACGGTATCCAAAGGAAATCATTCTGTAAATTGTTATGATATTGCCCAGTACTATGACAACAAGACACTCTTAGAGGCACATTCAGAGAACATCAGGAAACCTCTAGATCCGCAATATCTATCCATGAAGGAAAAACGAGATATTTTCACATTATTTTACTATTCTAGGCACAAAAATGCAGTTCGAGAGTACTGTATACAAGACTGTATTCTCACAAAGGAACTTGCTGAGAACTGGACAAAGATATTCCATGATACATATGGTTTCTATCCTGCCAACTGGATTTCATCAGGGTATCTAGCAGAAAAGGTCTTGATCAATAATGATGTAAACATTCCGCTGTTCAACGAAATACCATACGAAGTTCAAGATATTGCAAGGTCTGCATTTTGTGGCGGTAGATTTGAACTAGTTATGCGTGGATACATCGGATATTGTTGCCTCTATGATATCAATTCAGCGTATCCATATGCATTGGCTACACTTCCAGACATCACAAATGGCAAGTGGATAAATTCTAAGAAAATAAATCACAAATCTAGACTTGGATTTTTTCACATACTTGCAGATGTGTCCAATGCTGTCAAGATATGCCCGTTTCCGTTTAGAAAGAAGAATGGAACAATATGTTATCCCTGTGGAAAGTTTCAAACTTATGTTACACTAGATGAGTTAAAATCAGTAGAAATGGATTCCAGAATAAAATACACAATTTTAGAATCATACCAGTTTATTCCAAACAAAAACTGTGGATATCCATTCAAGGAATTCATTGAAGAGCAGTATTATTCCAGAATGAAACTAAAAAATGAAAAGAATCCACTTGAAAGGGCAATCAAAATTATTCTGAATTCAATCTATGGAAAGACAGTACAGACCAAACCCCATAACACAATGGGAAATTTGTTCAACCAAGTAATTGGATCTTATATCACAGGATTTGCAAGAGCTGAACTTTACAAGTTTATACGAAAATATGATTTGGAAAGTAATGTTGTTGCCTTTGCCACTGATTCTATTGCAGTTAGAAAAAAAATTCCAAATCTACATAGTGAAAAACTAGGAGAGATGAAGCTAGACAAGGAAGGAAGTGATGTGATATTTCTCTCAAACGGATTTTACAGGTTTAATGGAATATGGAAAAAACGAGGAATTGGCTATGATAATGAGAAGAAACAGGAAATTGAGCATGAAGACACGCTAGTGGATAAAGACGGTATGCTCTACATCAAGGTCAAAACCACTAGGAATACGCACATCAAAAGTGGTATTTTGTATAACATGCTCAAAAAGGTAGGTAAAATTGAAGTCTATGAGAAGAAGATCAACCTAAATTCTGACAAGAAGAGGTTTTGGCTTTCTGAATTAAAGTCGTTAAACGATGGAACTTTTTGCGATTCTAGACCAATACCTATTGATCTAGTAGGCAAGTTGATTTCAAAAGAGGAAGTTGAATTTTATGATGATGAAAAATATGAGCCTGAGAGTGAATTATGAGGTTTCAATTTTATCAATAATAAACTTAAGCTCTTGTGGGACATTTACTGTATCGCATTCTTTTATTATATCCATTACACTATCAATGTCATAACTCCCTAAAATATCATTTAGAATTTCTTTACTATTATTACCCGTTAAAGTAACAGAAGTTTTTTGAGCATTAATTCTTGAAAGTATCGTAGGTTCTTTTTGGAGTATGGCTAACAAATAATCATCTATTGCATGTTTCTTAATGCCAGTAAATTGTTGTGGCAATCCTGTCACAAAAATATTACTTTTTATTAATTTCCTGTTTCCAGTCTTATTCTCTAATAATATTTTATCATCGTCTTCAGTTTTTTGATATCCTTCATTTTCTAATTCTTTAAATCCTTTCAATATTTCATCTCGGATATCTGCTTCCGTTTTACTATCGAAGTCTCTCTGTATGAAAATGGTTTTTTCATCGGTAGAGATGGTTTTTAGTAATTCTTTTTGCTTCTTAAATCCACCTACTGTAAGTATATTTATTCCAATTTCTTCAGGCCAGTATTTTTTCAACTTATAAAATACATGTCGGATAATTGTTTGATCAGTAAGACCTTCAACAATCATAAATTTTTCATATTTGAGTAGATTGCCTATGTCCCAACCTATGTCTCTAATCATGTTTACATCTTTAGGGGTTATTTGATTAGAAATTATCCCATACTCCTCATTTTTCTGTAAATGAAAAAATAACGTATCTTGAGATTTTGCAAAAAATTGTAAAACATCTGGAGAATGGGTTGTTACAAAAACTTGATTATTATTCTCAATACAAATTTTTTGTAATCTGCTAATTAGATCTCTTAGTGAGGAGGGGTGTTGATGAGTTTCAATTTCTTCTATCAATATGATGGAATTTTTACACCCTTTCAATATGGTAAGTAACGATATGCCAGATTTATGCCCCTCACCAAAACTATCGACATATACATCAGTGTCCTTGCTTACCAATGATAACCGTATACCACCTTCGGCATATTCTGACCATTCGAAAGAAGTGGATGTGTCATAGATATCTTCAGGAGTTAATTTTTTATCAGACACCTCTCTTTCCAATTGTTGCAAATTTGATCTATATGATTGATTGAAGAAAATCATATTCCCAAAACTAGATTTTAGCCCACCTACATTTGTCCATAGTTGTTGTATTGTGTTATTTTTCGAACTCGCCAGTTTACCGTCTAATTTTAAATTTCCAGCACCCTCTCCTGAAATTACTAAAGTTAGATCTATCGTGTTTACATCGAACCCAATGTGGAATCTAAGACTACACTCTCTACCCTCATTAGTTATTTTTATAGTTGGATCAAGTTTGGTATTATAATTATGCCATAGCTCTCTCCCAAGTTGAGTTCTTGCAGTACTTCGTAAAACCTGACGAAATTCTAACACTTGATTACTCGCTAATGGTTTATAGACATATATGGACTCCAGAATTGTGGATTTTCTTGCGTCATTTTTATCAATGAAAATATTAAATCTCTTTAATTCAGTTAATGATAATTTACGTATTCCTCTAAAATTTAAAATTTCTAGTGATGAGATCATACTTATCAAACAAATTACTGAGTTAAAAATTTACCATGCTGTTTCATAAATGCTAAAAATGATCAACTAAATTTTGGACATAGATCTTAACAATCGTAATTTCTTGACACATCGACAATCCCTCACTCCCTTTCATTCCGTGAACAAATCTATGGGGTCTCTCAGATAGAAACTTTCTCTCCAACACTTCCAAAAACTTTTGAATCAAACTAGAGTCCATTACAACTTTACCTTCCCTAGTCCATGTGTAATTCTTGGAATTGATCAAATTATTGTGATTGTTTGCAAACTTGTAAACAGAATATTCCACCAACCATCTGAAAGGCTCAATGATATCATACACTAATGCCTGAAATCCAGAGTGTGTTTTATGATAGAATCCATAGTAAGCATCAAGTCCTAAACCATTTACAAACTTGCAAATCTCACCAGCAAGAACAGTATAACCATAATTCAGTAAAGCATTGATGATATCAGAGGCATAGCGATTTGAGATGCGACCACCTCCGCCACGCCTTGAATCAAACTTGTATTTCGGATCAAACAGTTTGGCATAGTTATGATGTAAACAAAAAATAAATTCTAAATTATTCAAACATCAGAAAAATATTATCCAGATGCACCAGAACAAATATCAGAAAGCAGATGCGAATTGTACTGCCCCAGATACGAAGTACCGCTATCTCGAGGAATAGTTTTACAAATCACATCTGGCATGATAAAATCTGCCATTAGATACACTGCAATTAAGAGGCTCACTATTATGATAATCAGCCCATACATTGCTTTCATAAAATAGTCTATCTGGTGTAGTCATATAATCTGTCATTTTGTTTTACTTTCAATGCCAATCAGATGATATGATAAAAAAATAATAAAAAATTATTATTATATAAAATCAGGTTACCCTGATCTCTGTTCGTATGGCGTCAACCAGATCAAAGATCTGGTCTTTTTCTTCTTGGTCTAGTGGCTTTTTCCTAGTCCAGCTTGCTCTACTGTATGCCATTGTGACCATCTGTCCTACAACGTGTGCATAAAACAGAGTCTGCGCCTGTCCAGATTTTATCACATCTTTTTGAACCAGATCACTAAAAACTGGTTTGGTGTCTTGAGAATCTTTTACTTCATCAAGAATTGCCGTTCTAATCTTTTCCAATAATGCATTGGATAAAGTCACGTCGTAAAATTATATTCAAACCATCTTAAGATTCCCGGTAAACTGTTTCTCCACAAATAATGAATTTAGTTTAATCTATAAGGTTGCTCTATAGAATATGGTGGATTACAATGTATACTATATCAAATCATAAATTATTCCTAATTTCCATATGCTGTATTATTCCAAACAAACATGTCTACAAAAAACGTCTCGTACTTGCAAATAGTTTTAAGATTGATTAGACCCTTGGTAGGTAAATGCCTCATATCTCTGAAATTACTGAAAACTCTGACAAGATACTACAATATGTCGTTGATAATCCAGGGGCTCACCTAAGGCAAATACAGCGTGCTCTTGACATCCCTCTTGGAACTCTAAGGCATCATTTGGAAGCACTTGAAAAAAATGAAAAGATAACTTCAGAGAAAAATATCTTGTTTAGATACTATTTTGCAACTGGATTTTTAATCCAAAATGATAGAAACGCACTAAAAATATTGCACAACGAAACTGCAAGAGAGATTCTCTTACATCTATTGGAAAAAAAGACCGTACATCAAAACGAACTGGTTGGAAACATTGGCATTACCGCACCTTCAGTTAATTGGCACATGCAGAGACTGTCTTCTCTTGGTATTGCATCAATCTCAAAAAGTGGCAAGCATGTTGTCTATGAACTTACAGCCGACCCATCCAATATTGTAAAATTATTAAAAAATTATTATCCAAAAATATGGGATAAATGGAGTGATAGGGTATCTGATATGTTCCTAAACTTCTCCGAGGAGCCTGAAGAGTAATGACTGCACCGCCATTTCTCTTTGGACCTGGAAGTGGAGAGTTGTTTATGTTTGCTCAAGTGGCAATTATTACAGTCTCATTGTTGTTGATGGGAATAACAATTTCTGCCTATTCTAAAACACGAATTAAGCGATTAAAGTATATCATTGCAGCCTTTGCGTTATTTGCATCTCATGCGGTGATAAATCTCGTAGATGGAATATTTACAGATATTATGCCTGATGATGTTCGATTTACAGCTGTATCTCTTATTATACTGAGTATTGTGATTTTGTTATTTATCGGATTTGTTAAAAAGGACAAGCCTGAGAAACAAAAAATCAAGATTGAAAAAACATCTTTTGACAATCTAGAAGATCTGAAATAAGATATTTTTATTATCTCAGGTGTGCTCGCTGCTGCCAGTAATTTAAATAACGGATTTGCAAAACTAGAATATTGAAAAATTACCTCTTTGCCATATTGGTGTTCTTTCTAGTTGCAGGAGTTGTTACTAGTCCAATCTATGCTACTACTACTCCTGGTGCTCAATCCATTGCAGCAAAAAATGCATATCTTAAAACTTTGAAAGTACCT
This sequence comes from Nitrososphaerota archaeon, assembly GCA_028867675.1. Lineage (GTDB taxonomy): Archaea > Thermoproteota > Nitrososphaeria > Nitrososphaerales > Nitrosopumilaceae > Nitrosotalea. Next base: position 21,362 of record JAGWGA010000007.1, read on the forward strand.
CCTCCATCTAATCCATATCTTCATACTCCTAACACCAATGTTAAATTTCCACAATCATCTCTCCCAAAACCATCTACTTCATCAGCTGGACAAACCAACATCAAGGCTCAAGGTAATCTAGTTGCAGGACAGCCTTGGGGAAGTTCCACTGTAGTTGCACAACAAGCAACTCAGGCTCATAATACACAAAATTCTAAACAAGCACAAAATGCACAACAGGCTACTCAAGCACAACAAGCACACGAACCACAACCGACACATCAAACTTCATCAACTCCGCTAAAATTGCCAACTAATCAGAAATTTCCAGCTCCAACATTGCCAAGCACTATAAAATATCCTACTCCAAAATTGCCTGGGCATTAGATTTAGAATGTAAAAAATACAATTCTGGATAAATTATAAAAAGACCAAAGTATCACAAACAGTCAAAGGATTGCCATTACTAACATCATTCCATTTGGAGTCCTATTGGTCTAAAGAATGATTTTTCTTATACCATAAATGGTTTGCTGCAAATTATATCATATAATTTTCTAATAGAAATTACTAAATCACCCATGTAATCAAAGATTGTGAATTGAAACTCAAATCATACACTGCTGTTATAATAATTCTGTTAGGCCTGTCAGGTGCATCATTTGTAGCAATGTATGTTTTACAATCTCCATTCTTGGAGCATATTGGAATTGCTCTTTTGATATTCATAGTTATTGTAGCAATAACCTGGGCATTGCGAAAGCTAAACAAGCCTGATGCAAAGCCTGAAGATTAATTCCAAGTCATCTGTCTATACCTGTAATTGAGTTTTTACAATGGTAAAACAGGAGTATATTATCCAGTCTGAAAGTATACTGATCAACAATGAATATTGTCATGCATGAATCTGTTGATATGAGCGCCCAATTTTGTGAGTCATATGAAAAAATAAGAAAATCAATGAAGGCAAGTCCGGAAAATTACCTAAATGAACTTGCATCAATTTCTAAATGTATGAAAAGACTGGAAGATTTTATCGATACTCTGGAAGTATAATAAAATGAAACTAAATCCATTACAGATTGTATCACTTACAATGTTTGGCCTCTCAGTAGTGTCGTTTCTTGCAATGAAAAGTTATCAATCGCATCTAGCGGGATGGGCAGCTGTAGTCTTTGGGTTTGCAGCCATTATTGCCATGATTGTGTCCGGTCTAAAAAAACTAAAGGCTGGAAAAATTGCAAAACCTGGCGTTTGATGTATATCAAAATAATTGATCTGAAAAACTAGTATCTTATCTTGACTTGTTCTACAATTTCAATAAATTTTCGCATCTCTTGGAAGAACTGGATTCCCTTTTCTGTTATGGAATAGCTATTGTTTCTCTCCTTGTTTGCAGTCTCCATCAAGCCAAAACCTACTAGTTTTTGGCATTTTTCCATTGCTGTATAGTGGGATAGATTTGCGCCTCTTGATATGGTTGAAATAATTACTCCACTTCTTCCACCATCTATTGCTACTTGTAATACATCTGAGATGATCCCAAGTTCTGATCGGTATTGTTGTTTTGACATTTTATTTCTAATCTGACTAATCATTCTGTATTTAATTGCCTAACTATCATTCTCACAAATGGGAACCATTCCCACTTTAGGCACAATCCAACATTTTTGTTGCAAAATCATCTCGAATCGATATATAATTTTTCTAGCATTATTTCATCATGACAACAATACAGACGGTACAAAAACAGGTATTAATATTCGTGGTATGGTTCTAAAATTAGCATGACGGTATTTGATAGAGTCTTGTGCGCTTGTAGCAGTTGCAGGTGTGGTTATTATGGAAAAGGTTCTGTAAATCAATACATGTGTGATGGATGTAAAAATGGCATTCATGGCGGAATGAGGCCTGTTTCAAAATCTGTTAAAACCCACTAGATTTTACCTGTTAAAATTTTCTATATCTTATGCCTTGTTGTAAACTGGTCGTTCTTTCTTATTTTCCACTTGGTTCTCTCCTTGGTGGCAACTTCCAACTCTGCATCTAATCTCTTTTTTTCTTGTTTTGTCAAATTTGGGTTTTTGAGTTGCTCTGTTATTTCGTTTATTTTTTTAGTATAGCGCTCTATCTGATTGTCTATTCCTTCAAAACCCATTACTGTTCTATCTGATGCAAGATAATTTAGCGATATCTATTTTGGATTGTATTATAAAAAATGATTACTTTCTGATAATTTCCCATTCATTTTTGCAGTCTTCGCATAAAAAATAGTAATGCATACCATCATCTTTCTCAATTGGGTCCATGTATTGGCCAGTGTTCTTTGACTGACATTCTATGCATTCTTGCTCCTTCATGTTATTTTTTAGATTGCATCATAAATTAACACTTTACATGATTTCTACAGATTAACTAAGTATGTGTCATTTTTATAGAACTTGCACCAATTTGATTCCATGTTTCGATGTATCAGTTCTGTATGCAGAGCAAAAATTCTACGAGGTACTCTATGTAGTAAATGCGGATTAGAAAATGCAAAAGAAGCTGGAAGAATTGCATTAGAGATACTTGATGAAAGAGGAATTGACGAGCTTGACGAGTTTCTAATAATTCATTTTCCTGATGAGAACAAGAGGAAAAAAATCAGACATGTTATGCTTCAAATCAACTACACTGCAAATAGGAAAAAAGAGTTTGGACCTAAAAAACCTCGAAATGCAAGACACTAGGTATCAAAAACCGCCTTCTTTTCACAAGATTCACTTCTAAATGCACTATGAAGAGTTATTACAAGGCATAATGCCCTGAAAGCCATGTCATCACCAGATAGACAAATGTTTCCAACTACATGTGCAGATTGTAAAAAAGAAACACAGGTCCCTTTCAAACCAACAGAAGGAAGACCGGTTTATTGCAAGGAATGTTTACCAAAACATAGACCAGCACGAAGTTTTTAGGCTGAAATACGCTTAAACAATTTTTTTTCCTACTAACATTCAACTAACTTCCTAAATTAATACTCGAAAAATTTATCCACATTAGAATCTGTGAATTGTTATACTTGTTTGATGATGAATTGGTGATCATGCCATGACGCCCTTTAGGAAAATTCTGGTTATAGATGGTATAGTTCTGATTGGATGCTTTTTTCTAATATGGGTTTTAGCCACAGGTTCAAATTTTCTAATTCCCGGACTCCAGACTGATTATATCAGATCATTACCATTGGCCTTGATGTATACTGTATTGGTTGCAATATTGATTATCTTGGGAACCGTACTTTTATTTTTGCCAAAAAGAAAAAGACAATAATTTATGATAACTTTTGCACTCGGCCTATCTTGCCACTGGCAAGTTCAACTTTAATCCCATGAGGGTGAAAACTACTCGAAGTTAGAATTCGTTTTACTATCCCTTCAGTTAATTTGCCAGAACCTTGGTCTTGTTTTTGAACTATGGACACACTAGATCCTATCTTTATCTTGTCTCTTGTAGGTATTGCATCCATCTGATTTGTCTAGATATGATGATGGTATTTAGTCAATTTGATTTATAGAAATTTGATTTAATTATCTGATTAAGGATGAATGGTTCCACCAGTACACAGTGCTACAATGTGGCTCAAAACTGATACTATGTCGACTGGCATTTCTAATTAGATATTGGCCAATCAAGTATTTTAATTTATAGTCAGGGCATTCCTTCAGGTGCATGTAGCGCATCATGCTTTAATCTCAAGGCACGATAAATTATTGGGGCATGGTCTGCTTCAACATCTGTTGTAATGTAGAGTATGTGATCCGAATCCAACGGCATTGTGATTCGTTTTAATTTTTCATATTCTACTAGAGCATATTTTCCCTTTCCAATTTTATCAGAAACTTCGTTTCTTGATTTCCACGCATTGATTGCAAGTTGTAATGATTTTTGACTCTCCTCTGCTGAAAGCAAGTTCTGTACTCCTTCTCTGTGTGAGCTAAACAATACTTGTCCATTCATATCAAAAATTGTAGCAAAACGAATTTTTGGATCTATGCCCATTACTTTGTCAAACAATGACTTGTAATTCGTGTATATTATGCTCGCTTGTTGCCCATAAACTTTGCTGATTGGAAGAAATCTTACTAATGAATGTAGAGCAAATCTTCATTCATCGTCGTCATCTTCATCAATTGACTCGTAATTGTTGGAATGCAAAACAAATAATTTTCTGTAAAGCGGCAGATTTTTTTCATATAGTATAATGGTCATGATCTGAAAATGATGCTATTTTTTGACATTTCAATCTATGTCATAATATTACTGTTAAATCTACCCCTGTTTTTCATTTCTGGATGGCAACTCAAATTGACCTAAAAATAGAAAAAGAGAGTTTTTGGGTTGAAGGTAACTAGTTCGGGTTTGTCTAAAATTCTATCTTGTCTTTCTCAGTGAGCAAAAACTTTTTTGATTTTTTTACCCCTTTTACATCAAACCAGCTAATCTTCAAAATCACTTTTTTGCCCTTGATTTCGTCAATTGATATCTGGTCAGCTGTCTTTACAAGTTCACTTATTGTTTGACTTGACATTTGTCTCCTGATTTTATTTTTCAATTTGATTCTTGGGACTGAATTTTTTACACATACTATTCAAAAAATTCCAGCTATTCCTCCGATCATTTAAGATCAATTATTCCTTTGACTAAGCTAATGTTATGATAAATCAGCTAAATTGATGAGTATGTATGATATACGAAAATCCGCTAAATTAGACACATGTTACAAGTACCACAATTGGGAAAAAACACTGAAACAACATGTGTAATGATTAACTGCGAATCTGGCGCTGAGAGTGGGATTATTGATGAGATAAAGTCTATTCCAGGCGTAAAAGAGAGTGTTAGAACAAGCGGCCCATATGATATCTTGGCAATGATTGAATCAAATACTGTGGAATCACTCAAGGAAATTATAGAAAACCGGATAAGAAAAATTCCTCAAATTCGCGCTACTACGACACTTGTTATAGCATCACAACTGTAAAATCCTGAAAATCAAAAACTACTTGTGCTGGTGTATGGTATTTTATATCATGAAAGGTATGAGTTATAAAAAATTCCGTGAATCCAAAGTCCCCTTTTATGATACCATAGAGGGAAGGATGTCAAGAGCAGATGTTATAAAAAAACTAGAATCGTTTATTGTGCAGAAATTAGGTGAGGGTCAGGATTTCTTTGACCAGTATAAAGTAAGAGAACTCTAAAACCTATCTTGCAACACTTGCTGCTAGCTTGTCATGAATCTGTGCTAGGATTAATTCTGCCTTTTCCTTGTTCTCAAAGGTCTCTATCTTTTCATCCATGATTGCATCGATTTCATAACTCTTGTCAACTAGAACGTCTGCCACATGATCATCTAGTGTTCCATTACCCATCAAATAGTATGCAAAGACTGTGTTCTTCTGACCAATTCTGTGAAGTCTGTCTTCAGCTTGTCTGTGTATTGCTGGACTCCAGTCCAGTTCTGCAAATATTACATACCTTGCTTTGCTTAGGTTGATTCCAACGTTTCCTGCTCTTAGCCCTGCAATGATTAATTTGGTCTCACCGTTTTGGAATCTATCAATACCTTCTTGTCTTTCTTTATCACTCTGACCTCCAATTATGGATGCAGGTGCATATTCTGCCAAGTTTCTATGAAGTAGCTCGTGAATTGCTTTGTGATGACAAAATACAACAACGCTTTCCTCAATCTCCATTATGTTTTTGACAAATTCGATAACATGTGGAACCTTGGCAACACCTGCAGCTTGTCTCTCACTTTGAATTGCTCTTTTGTATGATGAGAATTTATCAAATGCACTAGTGGCACTTTTTTGCTCTTTTTCCAGTCTCTCCCAAATCTTTCCAAGCTCTGCCTGGTAATAGTTGATATCTGAATCAATAAGCTCCTTATACCTTACCTTCTCTTTTAGCTCCTTTAGAACATCTGATTTCTTTCTTCTTAGCATGACATGCTTACGCAACTCTTCTCCAAGGCTTGCACGTTTATTCTCAAGAACAATTGCCTTGCCTTTTTCGTTGACATAACAAAAGTACTCACAAAACTCATCAAATGTTCCAAGTAGCCCAGGTCTTAGTATGTCAACAATTGGCCAAATCTCTGAACCTCTATTGTAAATTGGTGTACCGGATAATCCGACTCTATATTTTACAGATTCTAGTCCGGCAAGTTTTTTGACTGCCATGTATTTTTTTGTAGTCTTTGAACGCAAGTGCTGTACTTCATCACAGACAATTGTTTTGATATTTAATTTTGAAAGATCATCCATTCTTTTATGAAGCAAATCATAGTTTATGATATACACGTCATGCTTTGGAATTTCTTGAGCTTTACCTGTTCGAATTAAAACGGACGATGGATGTTCATTTTCAACTACCTTTCCATTGCGGCTGCGCTTTTTTAGAAACTTTTGGGTTTCTCTTTGCCAGTTGTTGAGAGTAACAAGCGGTGCAACAATTAGAACGGGAAAAGTCTGTTTTTCTGTGGCAAGATATGCCAAGGTCTGTACTGTTTTTCCAAGGCCCATCTCGTCTGCCAAAAGTGCATTTCCATATGATTTTAAAAGAAAGTCCAATCCCTCTCTTTGAAAGTCCAGCAGTTTTCCTCTAAACTGTGGGCCAGGAGAAGCCTTTCGAAGCTTTTCTATTCTTGTCCACTTTTTCTGTGGGACTATGACCTTGCGGACTTTTCTGTGCCAGATTGATTTTGATCTAATCTCAAGCGGGTATCTATCCATTATCCATTTTATTTTCTCTACGTTTTGGAGGGTGTCTGGAACTATGGCCTCTTCTGGGCCGTTACCATACCATGCATGTGGTATGACACGAGCTACCATGCTTACTGCTCTAGAGCCGGTTAGTTTCCAAGTCCAATTTTTTGAATATGTATCCAAGACATATTCAAGGGTGCCAAAGTCTTTCATAGATCGTAATTCTTCGACATTAATCAAACTCGATTTATGAATCTTTAACTCTGGCACGAAGATCGCAGTTTTATCAATTTATTGCCTGTTTATGTAATTTCAAATAAAAAAATGTGATTTTTACCAATAACTTGAGATTTAATGGATGCTTTACAAAAAGACTAGTTTGGTAGTACTGTCTATTAGGACTTTTTTCGTGTCCATTTCTTTAGTCTGTCAAATCCCAGACTCTGTCCAAAGAATTTTCTTACATAAAAGTAAGCTACAGCAGTAGCCAATCCTGCTGACATTACAACCGTAGTAACGATTGGCCAAAATACTGTTTCATGGCCTGGGTATAGTCCAAAGACTGTAGCAATTGTGTTTGGTACAAGTTCAGCAGTGCCTGCGACTGTCCACCAAATGATGAGGATTGTAACTTTGTTTGTAACTTCGGTTTGAACTACGTTGACTCCAGTAGCCACCATCTGCATTATGTTTTCTGACATTTGGATCTGCCTGTCAAGTCTTCCTAAAATTACCTCAAACTTGCCAAGAATCACTTCATTGTCTGAGACCATTTCAGAATCACCATACTTTAGATTGTGTACTGTATCGTAGCTTGCCCACGTTGCATTAAGAAAAGTCAAAAGTGATGTACGTACATTTGATAATTCTAATGAAATATCTCTAGTTACTTGTCTTGAACCTGCAATATCAATCTCAAATTGCTCTGCTCTTTCTACTATGAGACGTAATATGGAGAAATTAGATTCGCTAATTTCATCTATGATTCTTGCCAATAATATGGTCTGTCTGTCTGCCCAGTTATCTGCCTCTTTTGGAAGCTTTCGTAATAACGTTGGCGCATAATTATACAGACGTGTAATCTTTCCACCATAGTCATCATGAATAGTCACAATGAGATCTTTTTTTACAAAGATCAAAATTGGCGCAGTCTCAGTCTTGTTATTTCCAGGTACCACAAAGGGTATCATTAGACCCAGTGTATCTGCTCTGTCTTCATAACTTGACACATATCCTGATAGTAACACTGAAGGATCCATTGTGATTCCAAGTTTTTCTAGAATTTTTGGAGTTTCTCCTACGATGTTATCTACTACACATTCAATCCAAGTAAGTTGTCCTGATATTGATATGCTAGAAAGTTCTTCAAGATTAACAGTTGGTTTCTTAAACGGTACTCCTTCTTCTAACCCTGCAACACTGATTGACTTGATCATAAACTAGGGAAAATTTTTGACTTATATACATCTATTTGTGAAATTTGCCAAATCATTTCTGATACTTCATTATCTTCTATAGATTTTCTATAACCCTAACATAATAATAGAAGTTTCAAAGGTAGTACTGACAATGAAAATATTAGTTGACGAAATGTATGATGGAATTGATACTAAACTCAAAGAATTTGGCTATCAGGCATTTAGTGTCAAAAAGCTAATCGCCGAAGGAAAAAAGCTATCAAGTGACTATTCTGTTATAAAATATGCAGAAGAAAATGGCATGATTGTAGTCACAGAAGATGTAGAAATTGGCAAAGCTTGCAAGGAAAATGATATCCGCTGTGTCCTACTTGACAATGAAACCATATTCAAGATAATTTTAGAAGAATTGAGCAAGTATAAGGAACGTTAATGTCCGGGTCTAACTGATTTGAACTATTTTTAGATTGAATTGTGCTGCAAACAAAACTCTGGGATGAAAAATATCCTAGGAATCATTCTTGTCAACTATTCTTTTTGGAATGTGATTTCCTATATTTGTACTAAAAATTCTAATATTTGAAAATGTTCTCAGTACAGATTTTGTAATCAATCCCATGGCACTTTTAGCAAAATCTGGCTTTGCGATGTTTTCTTCTGCGACAATTCTCAAGGTAGTTCTATGATTCATCGAAATCATTTCAAACATGAATTCTTGACTGTTTATATCGGATATCACTGGAATTAACGCACGCTTTTTCTCCTTGTCTAGAAAAATAGCGTCTATTTTGATCGGGAACGGTTTATCCTGAACTATGTTTTGAAATTTCAATGAAAATTCTTCAAGGTTAATCCTGTTGTCAAAAATCACATGCGACATGTTATTTCTAATCTAATTTGTGATATAAACAAGTAGGTGTTCTAATTTTGTAGAATGATGCTTAGCTTGACCTACTGCAAAATAACCATCGTATTGTTTGCAAAATTCTAATTAAGCAAATCCAGACCTCGAATTTTTGGATTTTGATTTGGAAGAATAAAGGTTATAGTCATTTTACAAGTAGAAAAATATAAGAACCTGTCCAGTACACCAGACTGATTATCATGGATGAAAATGCTCTGGCACTAATCTCTAGTATAGAAGTAGTTTTGATGAGAAATGGCAATGAGAATTACAATCTAGTTCTGGCTAAACTTGGCGCTCGATATGACTGCAAAATAATGGATTGTTATGATCACCCGGAATACTTGAAAACCATACTGCATGAAGTGTATAAAGAAAATTACACTTCAATCATAAATGAAATCAGATTGGAATTGGGTACTTTTGATACTGAAGAAATAAGCGATTTTATCAATATTCTGCTAAACCCCTGATATTGTATTATTTTCATATTTTTAACAAGTACCTAGTTCCGCAATCCTAAAAGATGACGACAGCGAATATTACTTGTGGTTTTCCTTTCAGAGGAAAATAAATTAGCTGTAACATCACGCATTGAATCAGTACTGATAAGAAGAGGAAATGACAATTTTAATTTAGTTTTGTCTAACCTGAATGACCATTATAATTGCAAAATTATAGGGTGCCTGGACCACTTGGAACGTTTACGAGATACATTGAAGGCAGTATACGCGCAAGACTATCATTCTGTTTTGGAGGATATTAGTTGGGAATTGGAGGTGTTAGACATGGATGAATTTAAAACCAAGTTTTGTTCAATCATGTCAAGTTAGTTCGTATCAAAACCATATTTGGTAGTTATTAGCAAGTTTGTTGTTTCTGATCATACTAGTAAATTAATTTCCCCATGGAGTGAAAATTGCATTGACTCTACAATCAAAGGAATCAGGCACGAATTTCTCGGCTAGAGAGATGGCCTACGATGAACTAAAAGAATTGGGTATTGCTGAAAATGAGTTAATCGAAAAAGAAAAGCACTTGACTATGCTCACAAACGAATCTTTTTCAAAAATGAAGGAAGTATCTAAAATTAATCGTGATTTACAAAATAGAATAAAATCTCTACAAGAACTAAGTGCATCATTGAATAGAAAAAATGAGGAACTAAAAATGGCAAATCAAGAACTCGAAAGAAAAACAATTCAAAATGATCATATAAGTTTGGAATTACAAGAAAAGTTAGAACGTGTTACTCAAAAAGAAAAAGAACTATCACTACAACGTGATTTTCTAGCAAGACGATTAGATGAAACAACACAGGATTTGGTCAAGGCAGAAAAGTTTGCCATAATAGGTGAGCTATCAGCTAGACTGGCACATGATCTGAGAAATCCACTTTCAGTAATAAAAAATACTATGGATATAATGTCGGTCAAGCAGAATATGAAAATTGAGGAACGATTGCAATATGTTACAAGATTCAAGAGAGCAGTTCAACGAATGTCACACCAGATTGATGACGTGCTAGATTTTGTGAAAAAAACTGAAATGGTATTGCACGTTGCATCTTTGCGTTCAATTATTGAAAGCGCACTTGGTGTTATTATAGTTCCTACTAATGTCCGAATATCTCTTCCGCAAAATGATGTGATTATAACCTGTGACTCTAGAAAATTAGAGGCGGTTTTCTCAAATATTATACTAAATGCAATTCAAGCTACCAATGATAATGGGGAAGTAAAGATCCGTGTGTCCGATATTGATTCCAACGTTCAAATTGAATTTGAAGATACGGGTCCTGGCATACCTGCCGATATAGTTCCCAAAATATTTGATCCATTGTTTACAACTAAACAAACTGGAACAGGATTGGGGCTTTCTATATGCAAAAATATTGTAGAACAACACGGTGGCACAATTACTGTAAAGTCTCCGCCTACCATATTTACAATAAATCTTCCAAAAAATATGTTACAAAATAAAACAAACAACTATCAAACATTTGTGACTGGAAAAACTACCTATCTAAGAGAGTCTCGTCAGTAAAATCTTGCTTGGATTGCCAATGGGTGATTCTAGACTTTAATTTGCATACTGTGAATTGTTTGTAGGTCCCGTACAAGCTATTGTTTTACAATGTTATACTACGTAATTCACGTATGTCAACAGACGGCCAAATGTCAAATAACAATGGTCATGTGGGAGTGAGGGCTATTGTAGTGGATGATGATGCAGATGTACGAGAAATATTCATTGAATTGCTTCAAATGAATGACATCCAAGTCATTGCAAGCGGTATCAATGGAAAAGAAGCAGTCGAATTGTACAAGATACATCATCCCGACTTTGTCTTCCTAGATTATTTGATGCCTGAATATGACGGTCTCTATGCAATAGAAAAGATAAGGGAATTTGATCCTCATGGAAAAATAATATTGGTGTCTGGTTCCCATTTTGAAAGAAATGCGCTTGGTGAAACGGTAAAAGCAATTATTAAAAAACCCATTGAGATGGGCGATGTAATCAAAGCAATAAACACCATAATTTTACCAAACGCCAATTTAAAATAAAAAAATTAAAGGAGTTTTACTAAATGATTATCTTATTGCCGCATTTACGGCAAATTTCACTCATAAAATGTCACGAGTTCACAATTTTAATTTGAAAAATTTTATCAAATGAAAACATTAATTGTTATTTGTACTGCCAATTCTCTTTTTGACTATTATGATAATTACTACGATGATTCCTGCAATTACTGCGATATCGATATAGTGTGAATATTGTCTGATTTTGGTCCATTCATCTCCAAGTGCTACTCCAACATATGTCAACATTGCACTCCATATTATAGAGCCTGCAAAAGTATAGATTGCAAATTTTTTGAGATTCATTTTTGCAATGCCTGCTGGTAATGAAATGTAAGTTCGAATTGCAGGTAATAGTCTGCTTACAAATGTTGATCTGTCACCATATTTTTTAAAAAAAGACTCTGTCCAATCTAGGTGAGATTTTTTCAAGAGAACATACTTGCCATACTTTAAGATGACCTCTCTTCCAAGTTTTATCCCTACGATGTATGCAATAAGAGATCCTACTAGATTTCCAACTGAACCTGCAAGTATTATCAAAATTGGGTCAAGTTTTCCAGTGGATGCCAAATATCCTGAAAATGGCATGATGATTTCACTTGGAATTGGTATTAGTGCACTCTCTGCTACCATCAGGGCAAATATGCCAAGATATCCTGTGTTTGATATTGTCTGAATTACAAAATTTGCTAAATTATTGATTATATCTGCGCTAACCATTGTGCTCACAATGCCTTGTATTTTCTAGTCAAGTCTTGAAACCTTACCACATTCCACCGGCACTAGTTCCAGGTTCGTCAAAGTTTTTCTGCGATACATGTTTGTGTGCTTTTTTCATATGTCTGTCTAGCCGTACAGGATCGTGTAGTTCAAGACCGCATTCTTTACACTTTGTCGCAACAGCCTCTTCCTTTTTCTTGAAAAGCCCCATGTTTTCCGTTATCTAATCAAAGATAATAATTCTTACGGCAAAGTGATTCAGATATTGCATATGTGATGAAAAGTAGAAAGGCTCTGCGTAGAGAGTACCTACGCAGAATAGCATACAGACGGAAATGGTATGCTATGAAAAGTTACAGATTTTTGATATTGATAAGGTTTTACTTGGTACATTTGACTAGTGCATATTCGATAGTCTTGTTCCTAGCGGCTTGTTTCATCTTTAACATTGATTTGAATAATATCTTCTCAACATATGACGGGTATCTCCGTATGATCTCTTTTCTTAATGATTCACGATTTTTGATATAATAGTCTGCTAAAGGTAGGTACACATTTGATCCAATAAGTCTAGTTTCAATGATTTTAAGGCCTGAATTTTGAATTGTATTTTTTATTGTATCAAGATCATAGTGTTCTGAAGACCATGTGAACTTCAATATGCCGATTTTGAAGATGCTCATCTTTGTTGGTTTTAAAAGAACTGGGATGGCAAGAACTACAAATCCGTCTTTTCTTAAGATACGTTTTGATTCTGATATGAATTCCTGAATTGGTCTAAAATGCTGAGCCGATTCTAATGCTATTACTCTGTCACAGGATTCGTCTGCTAATGGTATCTTGGTAGCAGTAGAATTTATCAAGTTGATTGTGTTGGTATCTTGTTTCTCAGATATCTGCTTGTTTGCAGTTCTGAGTTGGTTTGAATTTATGTTCAAGCATGTTATTGTAATATGTGGGTAATTTTGTTTCCAAAGTATGGCAGGCTCTGAGAATCCGCTCCCAACATCTAGGACCTGTTTTGTATTGAGCATATCTGCCATCGTGCCTACCATATCACAAAGTTCTGATTGGGCATCAAGTGGATTTTTTGTAGTTTCATCCCAATATCCAAAATTGAGAAAATTTCCTCCCGTTGAGATTTGCATTAGTCCTGAGAGGTAATTGTAAAGATTTACGACATCGGTTTCACTACGTCTTAATGTCCACAATATGACGTCCAGAAAATTTGGATTATTCAATCTAAAAATTGTCTCAAGATTGGGGGCTATTAAGATATGAATTCTACATTGGTTTCTTGTTTATTGTATGATTGAACTTTTTATTTACGTATGAATTATCAATGTTGATGGAAAAATGTGATTCAAGGACTAGGGCATACAAGAACGGAAAGACTTTTGATCAATGTCGCGATATTGCAAAGACTTTGTCGTTAGAATTAGGAGAAAAAATTAACAAATCTGGTCAAGTTGGCTGGGATGTAATTTTAGAATCTGCCCAACATGATGAGCTAGTCTACAAACTTACCCTAAAATATCTAAGACAGACCGGCTATGATATTGGGGATTGGAAGAGACCTAAAGTGACAAAATCTATTGTTTAGAGTCTACTGCACAACTTTCATTTTGGGATCTTATCTTTTTGGCCATCATTATTGGCGTTATCAGCAAGACGGGAATTGATATTGCAATAAACAGTGTCTGTACTTGAGCTTCAAAGCTTGTCAGAAATAGCGTAAATGTAGTAACCCCAGTACCAAATCCGAAAAGCATTGTAAATGCAGTGCCTGCACATGTAGGGCATCCTACAAAAAGCCCGGTTATGGCTCCGACTGCTCCAAGTTTTCCTCCACTTTTTACTAGTGCAAAGACAGTTGATGATATTGCAAAATTTAGGCCAACCAAAAATGATACTGCAACTAGTAACAGTAAATTCAATGGAATGATTTGTAATCCAACATGCTCAGTAAAGAAAACAAAGATCATGGGCATGTATCCTGGCAAATCACAACACGGTGAGAGTTCAGCATGTGGAGGTTTTGGAAAACCATAATCTGTGGCATTGATGTCTGGCTTGTAGATTATAATTCCCGAAGTAAAAGCAAAAAACAATCCATATCCTATTGCGCTGATTACAAAGATCTGTTTTGATCTCTTGTTGTTTATGGCATTTGAAATGATAGATAAAATGGATGAATCAGAAACTAGAATTTTTCTCTTGTACGTCTTGTACAGGCCCCATCCTATTGCACCAAATGATACTAGTAATACAAGATATGTTGCAATTGCTAGTCTTTGTAATGCTGGCATGGCAGCAGGTGTTATGATCAAACTGCTATTTTTTGCATATGCCAAAAATGTAACAGCTATGGCTAGAAAACCAATTAGTATGAGGGCAACATTTGAGCGACCCATTTTTTGTTTCTCCACTTGTCCAAAACCCTTGTCCTGACATTAAATTCTATCTCATTTTTCCAAAGTGTTTATTTTAGGTGACGTGATTGTATTATTTGTCGTGAAGATCGACGAACCTCAAGATTCTGATTATGCAGAGACCAAGATAACATATGTTGGTTTTGTAGACCCGTATGGAGTTGAAGGACTGTTAATTCTTCGAGCGACTGATGGCAAAGAGTTTCACATGCGAGCCTTTTCAGGAGAGGTTGCACGACATATCTCAAACTTTATCGAAGGCCAAAGAGGTGCAATACCTACTATCTATAACATGGTAGAAGAGATTGCTGAAGTCAACGAGCTTGTACTGGTAAAAATCAAAGTGTATGAGAGTGGAAGTGTTTTACGGGCAAATGTCTATTTCACAGGAAAGACTGATCTTGTAATGCGTAACTACCGCGCATCTGATGCAATAGCTCTTGCTTGTTTTTATAACATTCCTATTTTGGTTAGAAAAAATCTTCTAAAAGAAAAAATGGAAGCCTAGGTCAATACTTGATCTAGTTTTCCTTCTTGTTGTGCTCTTCGAATTTCCATGGCAATTCTGCGCCCCACACCAAAAGTTTCTCCATACTTGTATTTGGTATAGGGACTAGTTGTTGCAAGAATTGGATTTCCTGGAACTCGTAAAGATACATCATATACGATAATGTCCAGGTCACGTGTTATCACACTCTGTAATGAAAATGGGCCGATGATTCCTGGGGCATATTCTCTTTTTACAGCATTTACAAACTTGTCACCAGCATCTATGACTTTTTCAAGTAATGATTCTCGTATACTTGCAGGCGTGTGCCCTACCTCGATGTTTTGTAGTTCGATGTTGATCTCTAATTGTTGTTTTGCAGGTAATGAAACAAAATCATGAAGATTTGTCTGTAGTCTTCTTTCTATTCCAAGAAAATCTACTTCATCTGAAATTGGGGTATGAAAATAATTGAAGTTAAAGTAAGTTCCAATAACAAATTCTTCTATACTTGCAGTCTTGAGGGCCTCACGTGAAATTAATCCTTGTTTAATCTTGGCCTCTGTTTTTTCTTTATATTCTGCATATGATGATACGTTGAAAAATGCCCTTTCGAGTTTGCGTTTCTTTTCTTGAACTTTTACTATGACTGGTCTGTCGATATCTTTTGGGTCTTTGAATAATCTTGGCAGTCTTATCTTTGCTTTTTGTAATAAATAATACTGGTTTTTCTTGTTGGCTCTCTCTTCTGCCTGAAATAGAGCACGATTTCCAAACAATGGCACCTTGAATTTGTTCTCAACACCTTCATATCCTAAATATGCAGTTAGTGCTCTGTGTGGAACAACTATTGTACTTGAATCCCTAAGTCTTGACTGGATCTTGGGAGATAACATATCCTGAAACTTGTTTACTATGATTATATCGTCTGCAAGTCTTGAAAATCTTCTGTACGGTACTTCTCTTCCTTTTTGACATACTACGAGAGTCTTAAAGTTCTCATCTTTTGCGCCATCCATTACCTCAAGTGCAGAATGGCTTCCAAGTACTCCGATAGTCGGATCAGAGTATTCTGATGTAATCTTTAGAATCTCTGATTTTTTTATCACGCGGTATCTATTTTACTTGGGTAAAAAAGCGTTATCTAAACCAGACTTGAGCCTATCTAGAGTTTGCATGAACAAAAACTGTTTTTATTACTGAATCAGAAATATATCCAGATTTTGTAGCGTTAAAAGTTACATAGTATGGCGTAGATGGCAAATAATTTAGTATCCTAAAAGAATCTGCATAATATCCTTGATTATCTGTTACACCGTTTAATGTTTTTACAATTTTGTTGTTGTTATCTTTAAAGGAAACAGAAATCTTTACTCCTTGAATATTTCCTGTTTTTTGGTCATAATTTCCTGTGGGATTTATCTTCTTATCAAAAACCTTGACTGAAAATCCATAGTTGTATGTCACTACGACAATCTCGGGACTCTTCACTATCAGTTCTAGATGATTTGGTTGAGGGACCTTTTTAGTTGCAGGTGGTAGAGGTGGTGGATTTGCACCTACAATGTACAAATCAAGATTGACATCTCTAATGCCGTTTTTTCCTACAATGATGCCTGAAAATTTGTATAATGTATCTTTTACATTGATTCCAGTTAAAACAAGTCTTGATTTTTCTTTACCATTAAATATATCACCAGAAATTTTGACTGGATTTCCCATTTGTATGGTAAGATTTTGTGCTTGATATGTGACAGAATTTATTTTTAATACTCCGTGACCTGTTTTACCGTCTGTTTTTATGCTTACGCCTGCACCAAGGATTGAATCTGAATAACCGTTCTTTGCAGTAGATAGTAAAACAAGGCAGCAGACAAAAATCAAGGATATCTTTAGAATCTGCTTTAGCATGCTGTTTCTTCTAATTCTGACCTATTATGTTTTAAGTAGAATCTCATTTAAGGTAACAACTACAACTGTGACTCTATGGTATGTATTACCATAATGGGCAGAATTGTAAAAAAAAACTACTTGAGGTCTTCTTTATCTTTAAACTCTTTTAGTTCTTTTTCGGATTCAATTTTGCCTTTCTCAAATTCGCCTTTTGCTTTTCCAAATGTTCTTGCAAGTTCTGGGATCTTCTTTGCACCAAAAATCAAAACCCCTATGATTACGACTGCAATTATTACATTCTCGTATGCCATTAGTGGCTTAAATGCGGCAGATCAAGATTTAAGTGTTGCAATCTTTTTTGCTTGCTTTTCTGATATGGCCATACCTGCTACATATAGTACAATCATGGGTCCTGCCACAAACCACATGGTTACACCACTTCCATCTGGAGTTATTGCAGCTCCCAAAATGACCATTCCAATAATTGCATATCTTATGTTGTTTCTCCAAAATTTTGGGTCAATCAATCCCGAAGCAGTAAGTGCATACATTATCAATGGTAACTGGAACGAAATTCCAAATGCCAAAATGAACTGGAGTACAAAAGTGATAAAATCAATAATGTTCAAAAATGTAAGCAAGTCTGCAGACTGGCCATACTTGTAGAGAAAATCTAAGATGTATGGTGTAACAAAAAAGTATGAAAACATTCCTCCAATTATGAAAAGTACTATTGCCGGAATTGTTATGTTTCTAATTATTTGGATCTCTTTTCGGTGTAATGCCGGTGCCAAAAATCCCACAAACTCTCTTACTATGATTGGCATTGCAAATACCATTCCGAGTAATATTGCGATGTAAAACTGGGAGAAAAATGCCTGACCAGGAGCTGTCTGAATTAGCTGAACTGTTGGTGGCAACAAATGATGTTTCATTGATATAGTGAATTGAGCCGCCATGTTGTTAAACGGACTAAATGTTGGATAGTACAACTTCATTCCGTTATACGTAAAAGGTGTAAGATGAAAACTGAGAATGAAAAACGAGATTACTCCAACTACAATTACTGATCTAAATACCCTCTTTCGTAAATCTTCAAGATGCTGGCTAATGGTCATTCGCTTATCCATTGCAGATTATGAAATAGGATTGATCTGTATTAATAGTATATTTTCAAAGATTTTTTCTATGCACCAGGAATGGGGAGTATCTTGTTTGAAGGTAGGTTGCTTTCTTGCTGTTCTGGTTCGGTAAAGTTCTCAAGTTCCAATGTAAGTTCGGTACTTACCTCAAAGTTGTCTCCTAGTTGTACTGCTAAATCTGCTATTTCATTTGGTGCGTATATTTCACGAGATCCCTTTAAGAAAATTCTTGAACTCTTTTCTGCAGGTTCACCACCGAATTTGTCTTTTAGGAACTTGGTTAGCTTGTCCACTTCAGATTTTTCAATCATGTTGTGATAGAATACTATTCCCTTGATTGAATCGTAATCCCAAGGAGTTCCATTTCTATACGAGTAAACTCCAAAGACTGCCCCTTGGTCGTCTTTTGGACATTTTATTTCCCAAATCAATACTTTTTTTGGGTCATACTTTGCCTTTCTGACATCGTCTACTGTAAGTTTCCAGTATCTTAAGCGACTCATCTTCTAGTCAATGAATAAATATTCGATTATAAAATCGTGTGCATGGAAGTTATTCCTACTGAACGTCTTGCACTCTTGTCTGAGATGGAGGATAGATATGAGAAAAAAGACAAAGAGTATTTTGTAAATCTTTTAGATAGCAAAGACTTTGTTATTAGATGCAGAGCAGTTTGCATTCTTGTAGATATGGGCGGAGAAGATGTTATTCCACACGTTGCAACCGTTTTAAAAAATGATGAAAATGAATTGGTAAGACACGAAGCTGCCTTTTCGCTAGGTCAGATGTGTCTGAGAAGCGGCATTCCTCCATTAGAAGATGCAACTAGAAACGACTCCAGTCTATTTGTAAGACACGAAGCTGCTGTTGCACTTGGAGTAATTGGCTCTCAAGATGCAAAAGCTACCTTGCAAAAAGCATTAGAAGATCCTAGTGAACAAGTAAGAGATTCTGCAGTTGTTGCATTGTCGAATTTAAAATTCATGGAGAGTCTTTGCAAAAATGAAAAGTTTGCAAAACTTACTGGCGGCTAAATAGGCGTAACTATAGTTCCTTCTGGCGTTGATTTAAAATCATAAATTGCATCAATGTTAGAATTTTCAAATATCTCTGAATCATGTGTGATTATAATAAACTGGGATATTGCGTCAATGTTTGACTCAAACGCCTGGGATAGTACGCTTACCAGAGACTTTCTTCTCTCTTGGTCCAAGTGGGTAGTAGGTTCGTCAAGTATTATGAAGTTTAGATTCGATGAGCCCATCAGATGAGCCATTCCAAGCCGTAGTGCTAGTGCGACACTTACTTTTTCTCCACCACTAAGTGATTCTAAATCCAAATTGGTATTTCCAGAATAACACGTAATTCCAATATCTCTTGCTTTGTCTTCCAAAGATATTCTTTGAATTTTTACATTAAATGTTGAAAGATATTCTGAGGCCTTTTGCGATATCATCCCTAGGGCCCAAGAACGTAGGCTTGTGGCAACAGGACCGTCTCTATTGTAAATCTGAGCTCGAATAATCTCAAGACTTGAAACATATTGTTTTACTTCATGTAATTCAACTAGGATTGAAGAAATTTTTTCAGAATCGTCTTTGTATAACTTTAGTTTTGTATTTACAGAACCTATGTCCTGGTCCAAACTACTAAGAACCCGTCTTTGCTGTTCTAGCTTTAGTTTCAACTCTCTAAAGTTGTTTATGTCAAAACCCTGTGTCTCTTCAACCAAGGAAGTTATTGACTTGATGGTATCTATTGAATAATCATCAATTGCATACTGCATTAGATTCCCAATGCCGATCTCAAGGGGTATTTCTTTGATACTTGACTGTAACTTTATCACTTCATTTCTAAGAGTGATTAAATCATCTTGATTTTTTATATTGTTTAATGACAAGACCCCTTCGGCTTTTACAATTTGTTGTAATTTCAAATCGAGTTCTCTTTTTTTGTTTTGAGATGTGATATCGTCTTTTGTATAAAGTTCTGTCTTCTTTTTTAATGTCTCTAATTCTGTTTTAAGATGAGCTTCTTCAAACAATGGATTTAGCTTGTCAACTTTGGAATCACATACCGGACACTTGCCATCAACTAGGTGTAATCTGTTAGCGATATCTTGTTGTCCTCGAATCATTGCTATTTTTTCTCCTGCTTCCTTTGACTCGACACGAATTTGGTCAATATTTGACTGGATTTGCTTTATCTCTGATTCTACTTGGGCTTTCAAAGATATGACCGACAAGCTGTTTGAGCATTCAGCAAGCCTTCTCTCTTTTTCAACAAGTTCTCGTTTTATTGATACAATGGAATTTCGTAGGTATCTGAGGAGGTCTTCTTTTTTGTTCTCAATGTCTTTTATTTTGAGTTCTTTTGGTGCCTCTGACTCTATTTTTTTCTGTAATCTGACAAATTCTTGTTCCTGGAATGTCTTTTCTTCTTCGAGTTTTTTCTTTTGAGGCTCTAATGATGAAACCTCTCTTAATAGTGACTCAATTTTACTCTGAAGGACATCGATACTGGTATCATCGTAACTTAATCTTGATTTGACAGTTCCTCTAAAATCATCTACTGTTTTTTTCATATATTCATAAGCAATGTCAAGCTTGTCTATGCCAATTATGGCGTTGACTAGCTCCTTGAATTTTTTAGGATCTGCCTCAATTATGGTTTGTAGTTCACCCTGTTGTACAATGGATGCAACTTTGAGCTTCTCAAAGTCTAGGCCAATTAATGATTCAATTGTCTTTGTCATTGATTCCCCAAATTGCTTTCGTTCTCCCGCAGCAAGCTGAATCATTTCAGAGTTTATTTTTTCATTTAGTACAGCTTCTACAGTTCCCTTGGAATCTATTTTGCGAACTGCTTCAAACTGTCTAGTTCCTATTGCAAATTCTACTTTGGCATATGATTGGTTACTACCTCTCCGTAAGAGTCCTTTTGTTGACTTTCTAATATGTTCTCCAAACAATGCAAATGTTATTGCATCTATGATACTTGATTTGCCTGCACCGTTTGGTCCTACAAAGACAGTGACTCCTTTATCAAATGTTAATTTCGTATTAGAGTGCGATAAGAAATTTACAATCTCAACTGACTGTAGCATTTTTTACTCCTTTTTTGAATCGTACGAAATTTTCAGTAACTGCATGGATTGCCTGATCTGTATTTCCTTTTGATAATAACGGCAAGAGTTCATTTATTGCAAAATTTGCCATATCTTCAGAACCAAGAATGTCTTTTGCGATTCTATGCATTTCCTCCTCAATCTTTAATGGTCGGTCCATAAAGACAGAGCCATTATAATTCTCAGAGGATATGTGTTTCCAAAATGTGCGCAGTGTGAGGTCAAATAACCTTGAAATTTGTGCCTGAACTTGACCTGGTTCTGAAATCTCACCTGTAATTTTTAATTCTATAACGGGTTTTCTTGCTAGTAATTTTACTTTTTCAGCAAGTATGTCTATCTCATTTGGAAGGTCAGAAATTGAGGTCTTGACTGAAAACTGGGGCCTAGTGTCAAGTTTTATCCATGTGGGAATTGCTTCGGGCTTTGAAATATCTACTTGATAAAAT
Organism: Nitrososphaerota archaeon; assembly: GCA_028867675.1. Taxonomy (GTDB): domain Archaea; phylum Thermoproteota; class Nitrososphaeria; order Nitrososphaerales; family Nitrosopumilaceae; genus Nitrosotalea. The sequence goes on from JAGWGA010000007.1 coordinate 43,259, forward strand.
CCCTTTTGTGTTTCTTTTATTCCCTCACTTGATGTTAGTTCAATTGATCCAGGGTATGCTAACGGTCCTCCAAGATGTGCGAATTTTTTTAGATCTTGTTCATGAAGATGACCCATTGCATAATATGTAAAATTCTTTGGAAGGTCTGTGGAATTTATCTCTGCAGCAAACTTGTTAATTTCTGTAATTCCTTGATGCAAAACCAGTATCCTATGTCCCTGGTGATTTTTGGCCTGAGCATCTACTCTTGCAAAGTCTTGTTCAAACGATTCAATCTCTGCCTTTCTTCGTTTGTCAAATCCTGCAATCATTACATCTTTGTAAAAAATTGGATTTCCATCTCCAATATACTTTGAGAAATCTAAATTGTGATATACAAAAGGAACAGGTGTTGCTCTAATTCTACTAATGTCATGATCTCCTAGGATGAAAAAAGAATCAATGTTATTTTTTTTAAGCCGCTTTAGTGCATTTGCTAAAACAAGAATTGCTTTTCCACTGGGGTTTGGAACATGAAAAATATCTCCTGCAAATATTACGAAATCTACATGGTCTTTAATTGAGGTGTCAATTGCTTCGTTGAATGCGAGATACACATCATTTTCACGCTCTTCAGAGTGATACTGGATAAAACCAAGATGTGTATCAGAGATATGTGAAAAAATCATCTTAATCTAGTAACAAGTCTTTTTGCACCATGGATCTTGTTGATTCTTTTGCAATCTCTTTGAATTTGTCTGTCTGACTCCACTCCGATACTGCATCAAGGTCCGAGCCCGATTTCTTGCTTTTTACCTCATCTACATGTACTATTGAAGGCAGATTTACCCACTGGCCAATCAGAACAGCGTCTCCAATATTCAAAGATGAAAGCTGTGAGAGAAGATCCTTACTTAGTGATTCTGCTGCAGATGCTATTTGTTGTTGGTCGTCATCTTGTACTATCTTCATTATTGCAAGAGAGCCCATCTGGCTTAGTACGTTAGGATCGATATTTCTTGGTCTTTGTGATACTACACAAAGTCCGATTCCAAATTTACGACCTTCTCTTGCAACCTTTGATGCCCAGTATTTTGTATCAGTATGTTCTCCTTTTGGAATAAAGACATGAGCTTCTTCTATTATTACAAAAATTGGTGCAAGAAACTTGTTACTTCTTTTATTTGATGACTTGCCTTTTCTTTCCCAGACTGCATCTTTTCTATGTTGTAACAATTCTTGCAAATAGTATGATAGTCCTGCATTTGCTTGTCGTTCACTAAGTTCTGATATGTTCAATACGTTGACTCTACCTTCCTTGATTAAATCTACAGGATCTCCGCAATCTGGATCTAGTATGTCTGAAAATCTATGTTTTGCATCATCTATCTTGTCTAATACTCTGCTTGCACTATCTGCATACCCTTTGGTAGTGCGACCAAATGATGACACACTCTCTTCAAGTGACTGCCAGAAATCTTTTGATTGTTTTACTGATTCTGTAAAAGATTCACGTAATGCTCTTTGTTGCTTGTCTGCATTCTCTCTTAGTTCTATTACTTCAGCTAGCTTGTCTGCAGGCAATAATCTGGGATTGATCTTTGATAACATGTAGTTCATCTTTGACACATCTAGATTTTCATAATCATTGTGATAGTCAAAAATAATCAAAGTGCCATTTAACGATGCAACATGTCTTGCAATTAGAGATACAAGGTTACTTTTTCCCATACCTGTCATTGCAAGTATGGCTAAGTGTCTTGATACAATCTTGTTTACGTTTATCTTTGCTTCTATGCCTGAATTTCTTAAAAGAGAGCCAATTCTGACCCATTCTCCTGCTAGTGGTCCAAAAATTACCCCAAGATCTTTCTGGGTTGCTTCTATGATTGAAGTGCCTGGAAGGGGAGGTACTGCAGGTAATATCATCTGACCTTTTTGTAATTTATCCAGAAAACCCAATATTCCAATTTTTACCTTGTAATTTTTATCTCTTGAATTGATATCTGCAACTTCTTTGCTTTCTACAGCTTCATCAAAATTTCTAACATCTGTTAATGCTTCACTTGATATGATTGATTTTTCAACCAAGCCTAAGATTTTCCCATCCTGTGAATCAATTATCACATATTCCCCAACTGAAAGTGGCTTTGATGATTGAGCCGTAACATCAGTTGGTCTTGATTCTCCTATAACTACACCAATTGTCAATTCAATACCTCTCTTGATCCTACTTCGTTTCCTAGTCCATATAGACTAACAAGTCTTGCCAAATCTGAATTGGATATCTTACATTTTTCATGTGCTAATTTCAACGAATACGGATATCCTCCAACACTATTTTTTGTTATCATGTCAAGAAGTTTTTTTATTTCGTTTTCATTGTGGTCAGAGCCTAAAAGTTCTATCTTGATCAAAGGCGTAGAGTCTCTTAGTCTTGCATATACGTATGATACCACTTTGCCGGGTCCAAGACTGGTATCAACAAATATTTTGCTAAAACCGGGAGTTTTGACTGCATGGTTATAATAAAAAATATCTCCTGCCACCGAGCCAAGTTTTTCAAATTGTTTTCTTGCTGATGATGTCTTTGATATGAAAATTACGTTGTTTCTCTTTTTTATTGCTGTAGTGATTGAACTTCCAAGTGATACCTGTCTTGTTAAAAACTGTGAATATAGCGAGCCATCTAATATTACAAGTTCTGCTTTGTCAATGGAATTGATACAGGCTTCAACTTCCATTCTGCTTGCCTGGGTTTCAAGTTCAGGTGTTGGTTGCCCTAGTCCTTGGTTGTGTAATTCGGTTATTATTTGACCGTCTGATTTTACCGATACGCCTGTTACTACCCATAATTCTAAGCCTTGAAATTTTGTACTATTGTAACTACTGTCTATTCCTGCAATATCAGAGTCTTTTTTCTGAGGTGTATAATCAAGCCAGTTTTCCCTAGCCGTCTTGATAATTTGATCAAATTTCTCCCCCTTGAAGATGGATCGAGCCTCATCTCGCTTCTTTATGGCATCGCGAAATACCGTATTGAGCATAAAACACCTTTGACTGCAGAGATAAAATGTTTCTCGTTTGAAATATGTTTGTCCTAGAGTTAATACAAAATCAACATACTAGCTAACTAATTATGCTAGTATTTCGTAATGTTGGCATGTTTGAAAACGAGAAGACTTGGGCAAGATTTGTAGAAAACAACTCTACTGATGAATTTCACAAAAAGTTTGATCAGGCAATAAATGAAGTAAGAAAAGACTTTGGGAAAAATTATCCTATGATTATTGGTGGAAAAGAGATCTTCTCTGACAGTCAATTCCAAGTACACTCTCCCGCAGACAAAAATCTCGTTCTTGGAAAATTTCCTTTGGCTACAAAAGATGACACCATTCATGCAATTGAAACTTCAAAAGAGTCATTTTACAAATGGTCCCTTGTTTCGTATCAAAAAAGAGTTCAAATATTTCGAGAAATCGCAGATATATTTTCACAAAATAAATTCAACTTGGCTGCAATTATGAGTTTTGAAAATGGAAAGAATAGACTTGAAGCAATGGGCGACTTGGATGAGTCAATAGATTTTATGAGATTTTATGCTGAACAGCTTGAGATAAACAACGGATTTTCAAAGGAGACCAAAAGTGGTTCCCCTAATGAAAAGACAAGTAGTAATCTAAAACCATATGGTGTTTGGGGAATAATTTCTCCATTTAATTTTCCATCTGCAATTGCAATTGGGATGACATCTGGTGCTATAATTACTGGAAATACTGCGGTTCTCAAACCATCAAGTGACGCACCAATATCTGCATTCAAGTTTGTTGAAGCAATATATCACAAACTAACACCATCCGCAATTAGTTTTGTAACAGGTTCTGGTGGAGTAGTTGGAAAGACAATACTTGAGAGTCCAATGGTTGATGGTATTGCCTTTACTGGTTCCAAAGAGGTTGGAATGGGTGGATATTCCACATTTGCTATGTCAAAACCACGTCCGTTTATCTCTGAGATGGGTGGAAAGAACCCTACCATAGTATCTGCAAGTGCTGATATTGAAAAAGCAACAGATGGTGTAATGAAAGCCGCATTTGGGTACAGTGGACAAAAGTGTAGTGCCTGTTCTAGAGTCTATGTTCAAAAATCCATTGCAAACAAGTTTTTGGAAAGGCTAGTTGCAAAAACAAGTGCACTAAAAATTGGAAAACCTTGGGAAAAAGATACTTACATCGGTCCAATCATAAACAATGACGCAGTAAAAAAATTCCAAAAAGCAACTGAACTTGCAAAAAAAGATGGAAAGGTACTCTGTGGAGGCTCTCTAGTTTCTGATATTCAATACAAAGATGGTAACTTTGTCACACCTACAATTGTTGCAAACCTTCCAAAGGATCATGAATTGATACGCGAAGAGTTGTTCTTGCCATTTTTGTGTGTTGAAGAATTTGAGAACTTTGATGAGGCATTGCTGCTTGCAAACAAAAGCAATTATGGATTGACTGCAGGAGTTTTCAGCCAAGACAAAAATGAGATTGAGAAATTTTTTGAAAAGATTGAGGCTGGTGTGACTTATGCTAATAGGGAGGCAAGTGCTACTACTGGTGCGATGGTTGGAGCACAGCCATTTGTAGGATGGAAAGAATCTGGAATCTCTGGAAAAGGAGCAGGCGGTGCATACTATCTGTTACAATTTCTAAGAGAGCAGACTCAGACTCGATGTGAATGAATAAACGAACTTCCAAGTAACAATATGTTACGTTTTCTTTCTCTTAATCTTCTAATGGAGTAAGGTAGCCAATTAGTTCCATATGGAATGTATTCTGAAACAGAAAACCCTTCCTTTACTAAGATGGGTTTAAGCTCATCGCGTATTCCTTTTAGAAATTGAAACTCAAATTTTCTCTCGAATTTTTTGGATAATTCTGTAGCACGATCAATTAATTTAGAATCATGTGTTGCAATTGCAAACTCATTTCCTTTTTCAAATATTGTCTTCATTAATTTTTTGTAATTTTCATCAACCTCATGTCTTGTCTTGTATGCATTCTTTGCACTTTCATGATATGCTCCCTTGACTAGGCGAATCTTGGCACCATTCTTGAGAAGCATTTCGAGGTCGTTTTGGGTCCGTTTGAGGTTTGCTTGGATGACAACCCCTAACCTCTCATATTTCCCAAAGAGGTCCAGGTATATCTGAAAAGTACTATCTGTATATTCTGAAGATTCCATGTCTATCCAAACAAAAGACTGGTATTGCAATGCTTTTTCTATGATTTTATCCAAGTTCTCAAGACATTCCTTTACGCTGATGGCCAAGCCTATCTGTGTTGGTTTTATGGATAGATCACCAGTAATCTTTGATTTGCACAAGTTTGAAACAAGTGTGAGATAATCTGAAACTGTTTGGCTGACTTGACTTTCCGATGTCATGTGCTCGCCTAACTTGTTCAGTATTGCGCTCATGCCATTCATGTTTGCATTACGTGCTGACTTCAATGCGTCTTCCATGGTGTCCCCTGCTATCCACTGTTTTGCAACCTTGAATAGTACTTTTTCCATTAATGCAGAATCATGTTTTTCCAAATTACATCAATATTGTATGACACTACAACATAATTCAATATTCTGTTAAAGATCTCAAAACCTGATAACAGATTTAACAAGGACAAGTCTTTGATACATTTGTATTGAAAAGAGTAGGATTACTTGGATGTGGAGCAATAGGTACAGAGATATCCCTTGCAATAGATTCTGGAAAGATTTCGGCAAAACTTACTCACATCTATGATTTCTCTAAAGAAAATTCTCAGAAACTAGTTGATAGATTAGAAAACAAGCCCGTTATAACAGAAAATGTTGGCTTACTTGCAGCTTCTCCAGTAGATCTAATTATAGAAGCGGCATCACAAGATGCTGTACGAGATAATGTGTTGAGTATTTTACAAAATAGAAAAGACATGATGATTATGAGTGCTGGTGCTTTGCTTGATGAATCAATATTTGATATTGTTATGGATGGCTGCAAAGATTTCAATAAACGAGTCTATCTTCCATCAGGTGCAATCATTGGTCTTGATGGAATTAGGGCGGTACAAGATGAATTGGATTCCGTAGTACTTGTAACAACAAAAAATCCAAAAGCGTTGAAGGGTGCCAAGTTCTTTGAAACCTCAACAATTGACCTTGATAAAATTTCTGCCATTACTACAATATACGAAGGCAGTGCACAAGAAGCAGTACGACTATTTCCTGCAAACATCAATGTGGCTGCTCTTTTGAGTCTTGCAGGAATTGGTAGTGAAATGACCAAGGTGAGAATTGTTGCTGATCCTGGAACTGATAAAAATACTCATGAAATCCAAGCTCAAGGAAAGTTTGGTAAATTCTCAGTCAAGGTAGAAAATGTCCCAAGCCCGAGTAATCCTAAGACAAGTAGGCTTGCTACTTTGTCTGCGATAGAATGTCTTCGAAAGATTTGCGGTGCCCCTCTTAACATAGGCGCATAATTGGTAATTTTTGCCAACAGTCCAAATTATGGCAATAAATTTGTCAATATCATGACCCTTTAAAGACGAATTAATCCTAGTCTATTCTGCATCATGGATATTAAATCTGAGATATTAAAACTCAAAAAAGAAAAGGACGTTCTAATTCTTGCTCATAATTATCAATTACCCGAGGTACAAGATGTAGCTGACTATGTAGGGGATTCTCTAGGGCTCTCAAGACAGGCTGCAACTACTGATTACAAGACGATTTTATTCTGCGGAGTTCATTTTATGGCAGAGACTGCAGCATTAACATGTCCTGAGAAAAAAGTCTTGATTCCGGATTTAGCAGCTGGATGTTCATTGGCTGATACAATAAATGCAGACGAGCTAAGAAAATGGAAATCTGAACATCCAGAAGCAATTACAGTAGGATATGTCAATACATCTGCTGAAGTAAAGGCAGAACTTGATTATTGTTGTACTTCATCAAATGCTGTAAATGTTGTAAAGGCAATTCCTGAAGATAAAGAAGTTTTATTCTTGCCTGACATGTTCCTGGGCTCGTATGTTGCTAAAATGACAAACAGAGACAACATGTTCATCTGGGCAGGAGAATGTCATGTTCATGCTGGTATAAAATCCCAGGATGTCCAAGAAAAACTCCGCGAACTTGTAAACGCAGAATTTTTAGTTCATCCTGAATGCAGCTGCACATCTTCAGTAATGTATGATATTGCATCTGGTGATTATGGGACAAGACAAGTCCAAGTGTTATCTACAGAAGGGATGATGAAATATGCTAAAAACTCACCATCAAAACAATTTGTTGTAGCAACTGAAACTGGTATACTATACAGAATGAGACAACAAAATCCTGATAAACAATTCATCCCAATGTCTGAAAATGCAGTATGCAAGTACATGAAGATGATAACACCTGAAAAGGTACTTGCATCATTAAAAGAAGAAAAATATCATGTCAAAGTTCCAAAGCATATTGCAGATAAAGCTCATCTTGCAATAGAGCGAATGCTTGCAATCAATTAACTTCTAAACTAAGATCAAGACCTGCAACTGAACTCGTCAATCTTCCAATAGATATCATATCTGCACCTGATCTTGCATATTGGGATACATTTGCCTGGTTAATTCCGCCAGAGACTTCTATCTTTACATTTTTTCTTAGATTGAGTTGTTCTAATTTTTTAATTATTTCTTCAATCTTTGGTGGGGATATGTTGTCTAGCATGATGATATCTGCACCTTCTCTTGCTGCTATAATTGCATTCTGGAGATTTTCTACTTCTACCTCGATTTTCTTGTGTTTTTGTTTTGCACGTCTTACTAAATCTAGAAATGAATCTGATGCAGCAATGTGATTATCCTTAATCATTACCATTTCGTCTAGAGATATTCTGTGCTTATGACCTCCACCAATTACTACTGCCTCTTTATCAAAGATTCTAAGACCTGGTGCAGTCTTTCTTGTTGAATACAGACCGACTTTGGGACTTACAGCACGGATTTTTTTTGCGTATGTACTAGTCTGAGTGGCAATGCCGCTCATCCTTGACATTAAATTTAATGCTGTTCTCTCGCATGATAAAACAGGATACGTATCTCCAATGATTGTAATTATCTTTTGATTTGGACTGACTGTCTGTCCATCTTTTTTATGAATTGTTACTCTACAATTTCTTGATTGGAAGATTTCTTTTGCATATTGTACTCCTGCAACTATGCCATTTTCGCGAGATATTATGTGTGCAATAATTTTTTTTCTTGGGAGTAGTTTACTTGTAATATCTCCACTTTTGATGTCTTCAGCAAGAAAATTTTCTAGAATTTTTTTTGTGCTATTTTGCAACCTAGGTTACCTTGAGTGCATACTTGCCTTTTTCTTTAATTCCTAAAGATTTGGCAACTACAGAATTTGTTGGGTCTACAACAAGGACTGAACTACTCCAGTCTGGACTCAGATCAGATGATTTGCATATTGGACAAACTTTTCCTACTGTAACAAATTTACATTTACGACATGCCAACTCTCTAACCATTTCTTATCACTTTTTCTCCACTGTCTTTTTTGGTTTTTCTACAGGGGCAGCAGCTGGTGCTTTTGCTTTCTTGATTTCTTCTTCAATCCATTCGTCAGCTCCTAAGAATGGTTGTCTACATGTGATTCCAACTTTCATAGCTGCTGTCTTTCCAATTGATACTGCAGTAATTCTTGCACGGAGTGTTGTTCCAATCTTCATTGTTCTTCCACTCTGGTTTGCGAGAATCATGCCAGACTTGACATCGCTTTTGAGATAATCGTCCATGATCTGTGACAAGTGTAACAATGCATCTGTTGCACCAATTCTGACAAATGCTCCAAAGTCTGTAATCTCGACAATTTCTCCACGGACAATTTCTTGGAGTTTTGGTGAAAATGTTAATGCTGTAAATTCTACTCTATGGTATGTTCCTCCGTCTCCTGCAATTACTTTGCCCATCTTCTCTACCTTGGTTTCAAGAATCATGATGACATAACCAAGCTCTGGATTTATCATGGACTCGTATTTTTCCCTTAGAATGGTAATTGCAGCTTTTTTGAGAGATTCTCCAAATAACTTCGGAGGAATTCTAACTACATCAGTAAGGGTCGATATAGAAAACATCCAATAAAAAACATAAAAACTGAATTTATGAATCTTTGGGTTATTTGAATATAATTTTTGCCTATCTTTAAATATCGTATTCGTGATTTTTTACTTATGGTTTCAGTCGATCAAGTACTTTCTACTCTTAGTACTGTAATTGACCCTGATCTAAAAAAGGACATTGTCTCAATGGGTATGATCAAAGACATTGAGATTAATGGAAATGATTTAAAATTTACACTTGAACTTACAACACCTGCTTGTCCATTTAATGATGAAATAGAACAAGATGTAAGAAATGCAATTTCTACAATTAAAGAAATATCGAAATTTGATCTCAAAGTGACTGCAAAGGTCATGGAGGGAAGATCCCTTTCTGTTGATCAAATGTTACCAACTGTCAAAAACATCATTGGTGTTGCAAGTGGAAAAGGTGGAGTTGGAAAGACAACTGTCTCTGTCAACTTGGCACTTGCTCTGGCACAAACTGGTGCAAAGGTTGGATTACTTGATGCTGATATCTATGGACCAAGTGTTCCATTAATGCTTGGAATGGGAAAAGCTTCCATGGAAGTTGACAATAATAAATTACAACCTGCAGAATCACACGGAATCAAAGTTGTATCATTTGGATTCTTTGCAGAACAATCTCATCAAGCTGCTATATACCGAGGACCAATTATCTCTGGAATTTTAAAACAATTTCTTGTTGATACGAACTGGACTGATCTCGATTATCTTATTGTAGATCTTCCACCGGGAACTGGAGATATACCATTAACGCTTGCACAAACCATTCCAATTACTGGAGTTGTAGTTGTTACAACTCCACAAGAAGTTGCAAGCAATATTGCAGTCAAAGCATTTGGAATGTTTCAAAAACTCAACATACCTATTATGGGTGTAATAGAAAATATGAGTTACTTCAAGTGTCCTAATTGCAGTGTCAATCATTATGTATTTGGAAAAGAAGGAGCACGAAGAATGGCTGAAACGCATAACTTGGCATTCTTGGGAGAGATTCCTCTTAATCCTGGCATAATGGAAGGCTCTGATAGTGGCAGACCTGTACTTGTAACTGATCCAAATTCTACAATGTCTCAAGCCTTTATGGTTGTGGCAAAGAATGTGGCAGCACGATGTAGTGTATTAGCATCTCAGCTAAGTGAAGAAATGACTGCTGAGGTAGCAACTCAAAAATAGTTGCAAACGAAGGAAAATTGTGCACCTGCCTGAGAAACTACGAGACCAATTAAAAAAACCATTAGGGATTTTAATACAAGATAAAGATGCTACAAAGGAGAATATCTCGAAGAAGATTCCAAAAGGTACTTTTGTTATAACAGTAGGTGATGCTACTACTGAAAAGATGATAAAATTTGGATTTGAAGTATCCCTTCAGATAGTTGATTCGTTAGAAAAAAGAAACAAGAGAGATTTGCCCGAAGGAAAAGTGGAAACTATACTTTACTGTGAAAACCCGGCAGCTGAGATAACTCCAGAAAGTATATCTGCAATTCGTAAGGCACTTGGTATGAATCCACCAGTAAGGATTGTGGTCAATGGTGAAGAGGATCTATTAGTACTTCCAGTTGCACTTTATGCTCCTGACAATTCAGTTATTTTGTATGGGCAACCAAATGAAGGATTAGTAATAGTGCAATTAACAGAGGAGATAAGAAATAAGGCTAGTTCTATAATGAACTCTATGAGTTAAGTGGGGAATGAGGAGACGGTGGCTGTATGATTTGTGATTAAACTAATGGATTTCTGACCCTGCTTACTACTTTTGTAGTAGAAATAAAAAAATCCACAACGGTCAATACGAATTTTGACAACATGAATTAAACTTGGGATATAGATCTCTAGTTCTGTGAAGCTTGACTCTGATCTACGTTTTAAAATACTAGAAAAAGTTGGAATCTATTCTGCAAGATTTAGTATTACTGAGCCAAAAATTCTTTTGACTACAAAGGAGGTTCTGGAGATGCCAAAGGAAGTAACTGAAGGTAGAAGAACATCAGCTTACAAGTATCTTGGAGTTTCTTACATTCAGGACAATGTTGTATTCATAAATGTGAGAAAAATTCCAGATGAGAAGACTCTTGAAAATACTGTAGTTCATGAATTAATCCACATGCGATTTCCATATTTGAGCCATGGAAAGCGATTTAACAAAATGGTTAGACGTGGACTGGCGGGAATCACATTCAAACCATATATGAAAAGGCGCTAATTTCTAAGACTTGTCTTCTACCACTGTAGTCATGTCAAGCTTGTCTATCTGTGATTCTATTGTTTGTCTCATGATCTCATTATGCTGTGAACAAAATTTGAAAAAACCATCCACTGTTTCAAAACATCCGCATATCCATTTAGTCTGTATGTCGCCTTCTATGGTAAGTCTGTTGTAGTCACTTTTCTTTATCATGGAATTATACTCTAAGCATGACGCTAAAAAGAGTTTTTAAAATTCACATATTCTGTATCATTTTATCCTGAACAAGTATGACTCACATGCGTCATTTTTGACAAGTTTTCTTGATGGTCTACTAGGGATATTTCTTGAAAGTTGTCTCATTGAATGAAAAAATCATGAAATGTGCCACCCAGCAGTCTATGTCGAAATATACAAAAATAATTGAAAATTATAAAAATAGATGGAATTAAAAATAAAGTAGATGGCTTACGGGCAGCCTTCCATCTTTTGGATGAAATAGCCTTTCTTTTGGATCTCATTAGCAATGGGCTCTGGTGCACCTTGTGAGTGGCAGAACTGACATTCCTCTGTTGAGACCTTTGAATCTGCCTCTCCAACGCTCTTGAGCCATTCTTTTGCATACTGGATTGCTTTTGCATGATCCTTCTGATTGGTAATGACGTCAAAATGCATCGTGTGGCCGTCCTTTGCCTCTACATATGTATCATATACGTGAATTTCCATGTTTGTAAATCAAGAATGGTTATATTTAATCCAATTTGGACAACTTTTTATCATTATACGTGGTGTGTTGCTTCAACTCGTCACGTGTACTCTGAATAGACACTGGTTGATGATGCGATCTATTTTTGACTGTACCATCTAATGACTAAACGGCGCCCTGCGTTGTCTAGTCCTGATAAATCCTTTTACGTTAGTTTGATCAATAATTGGCGATGTGGGGCACTAAAACCGAACTAAAATGTAAGGATTGTAGCGCAACTTTTTCCGACAAGGAACACTTTGAACGACACAAAAAGAACATTCACAAGTAAGCTTACAATATCTTTACTGGAACTGGGACTATGTCTGAATTGTAAATATATGCTTTAAACTCGTTACTTAGATTTGAAAAAATAACCCATGGTACAGGATTTGTTTCCATGTATTTTTTGTCTGTTGATGATGGATATGCCACTGAACCTGGATGAGAATGAAATATTCCGCTGACCTCTAATCCTTTTTTCTCTGCTGTACCATATGCTAAAATGAGTTCATCAGGAGATATGGTAAAATTTATGGGTGAGTTTTCTATATTTTTTGTAAGAAAAATCTCTTTTACTATTGTTTCATCATTACATGTACTTCCAAACAATATGGCACAAGATTCGTTTGGTATGTTTTCTTTAGAGTGGTTTGATAAAATATCGATTTGATTTTTGGAAAAAATTATTGCCTTTGGTGCTGTCATCCTACTGTAACTTTTCCAGTCATCCATGGGTGGACTGTACAGAAGTATGGTGTTGTACCTACTGAAGAAAATACATGGTTGAATGTGTTTCCTGGCTTGATTAGGTTTGAATCAAATGTTCCTGAAGGTCCCGCATTAGGATCTCCACTGGTGACTGTATGTGAAACTGAATCAGCATTTGTCCAAACAACTGTAGTTCCAGCCTTGACTGAAATCTCTGCAGGATCAAAATATTTCTGACTTGTAGATTGTTTTGCTGCTCCTTGAACTATTGTTACATTTGCAATTACTGGTTTGACAGGAGCTGTAATGGTTATTTTTCCTGCCATAAATGGATGGACTGTACACATGTAATCATATTCTTTAAGATCAAGTTTTGATGTATCTAATCTGAATGTCTTACCAGATGATATGATGCTTGAATCCCAGATTGAACCATCTGGTGCACTAGTTACTGTATGTGGAACTTTATCATTGTTAGTCCATTCAATGATATCCCCCTTTGGAACTGACACAGTAGCGGGGTCAAAACTTGGATTGCCCTTTACCGATGCGTTAAGTGGAATGGAAATTGATATTATTGGAACACTTGAAGTAGCAGCTGGAGATGTGGCGTTTGTTTCATTTTGTACTGGTGTTGGTAGATGTAATGTTGCACCAGGGCCAATAAATCCAAAGACTGTGTAAGAAGTAATCGCAGTCAATGATGCCAGAACAAATATGACTGCAATGGGCTTGAAGTATTTTGGCATCTTCATTGCTGTAAACGCAATAACTATTGTTGGGATTAGTATCATGATTATAATTCCAACAAATGTTGGCAATGATGTTACTATTTTATTCAAACTGATTGCATATGCCCCAACTGAACCTGCTATACCAAATATGACAAGCGTAGTTGCCTTTGCTCTTCCAGTAGTAGCTACTCCTCCACTTAGAATTCCTGCTGATAAAAATATCATTCCTACAAACATCGTTAAACCTGAAAGTGCCTGCATTCCTGTAAGGAACGTATTTGCAATACCCAAATATGATAAAATTACTCCTGCAAGACCAATTGCAGTCAGTCCCATTCCTGGCATCATGAGGTCCCAGTCACTCATTTGTGCTTGTTCCATAAAGTGACATACTTAATTCTTTTGAACATCGGGAGAATCTTCGAAGAAATTAAATTCCCAGCAAAACAGCTATAGATCCGTGGGATTAAAGGAAGTACTTGAAGTATCAAAACCTAGAATCATAGTTTTACTTGTCATCACCGCAATCACTTCGATGTATGCTGCAAGCATCTTGATCGCACACAAGCCACTTGATGGTATCACACTATTGCATCTGATAGTGGCAGGAGCATTATCGTCTGCAGGCTCTAGCGCATTGAATCACTATTACGACAGAGATATTGATCCATTGATGAAAAGAACAAGCACAAGACCAATTCCATCTGGAAGGATGGCAGCACGTAGTGTCTTGATATATGGTCTTGCTGTCAGTGTGATTTCCGTAATCTATGCATGGTTTACTCTAAATCCAGTTTCTACATTTTTCATTGCACTTGGAATATTTTTCTATGTGATAATCTATACTGCTTGGCTCAAACGCAGCAACTGGTCTAATATTGTAATTGGTGGATTTGCGGGAAACTGTGCATCAATGGCAGGATGGGCTGCAGCAACTGGCTCCATGGACATTCTTGGTGTACTAGTTGGCATGCTTGTATTTGTCTGGACACCGTCCCACTTTTGGTGTCTTGCAATGAAGATACGAGATGACTATGCCGAAGCCAAGGTTCCAATGCTTCCGGTATTGATTGGAATGCAAAAAACATCAAAGTATATTCTACTCAATACTGCAATACTTGTACCATATTCTGTCATGCTTATCGCATTTGGACTAGGTTACGTGTACCTTGGGGTTGCATTGGTATCAGGTGGTCTCATGCTGCTTTATCACTATAAACTAACAAAGACTCCAACGTCGGACTTTGCATGGAAAGCATACAAGGTGACTGCACCATATCTTACTATCATATTTGTAGGAATTGCACTTGATGCGGCATTTCACTTTCCCGTGATAAAATAATTACTCTGGAATTTCTTCTTCTTGTCCGACACCTGGAAATCCTGATTCGTATTCTTTTTCCAGGTTCTCCATGTTCTGTTTTTCAATCTCGTCTTCGTCTTCTTCTTTTTCAGCAATCTCTATTCTACGTTCGTCTTTTGTAAGCCATGTTACTTTTATCAAGCCATAAATCTCTAAATTGAGAAGTGTTTTGTTAAACTCGTCTTCTGGAATTGCGATGCTTGCCTTGATTAGTGCCTTTGACAATTC
>JAGWGA010000080.1 GCA_028867675.1 Nitrososphaerota archaeon
CCACATATCCCCGTATGTTTTGATTGATTTGGTTTATCCAAGTCTAATAAAGATTGGAGACAATGTAACAATAGGATCAAACACCATGATTTTTGCTCATGCCAATCCTACAGCCAATGCCTTTCTAAAAATGAAAAGCTATCCCCGTAAGGTAGAACCAGTAAATATCAAGTCCGGTGCTGTCTTATTTCCAGGTGCTATCATCACAGCTGGTGTAACAATTGGTGAAAATTCAGTGGTTGGTGCAGGTAGTGTAGTTTTTGAGAGCATACCAGATTATTGTGTTGTTGTTGGCAATCCTGCTAGAGTGGTAAAAAAGATTGAACATTAAATTACATCAGACACAAGTTTTTTTAAAAACGATATATTTTTGCTTCACAAAGGAAGCATAGATTGAATCTACTAGGAATTGATTTTGAAGATTGGTATCATCCAGAGTTAATCCAACGCAGACTAACAACAAGAGATAACAAGCCCAGAATAATCAACGGTATAGACAAAATTCTTGATTGGTTAAACAAAAATGAAACTTATGCCACATTTTTTATGGTCGGAGATCTATTAGAATTAAAACCAGAATTATTAGATAAAATACTTTCCAACGGTCATGAGATAGGATTTCACACTATGCATCATACAAGACTTGATTCACCGAATTTTAAAGATGTATTTCCACAAGAGCTTAAACATTTTGATACTTTGACGGACAGAAAATCAAGAGGTTTTAGAGCACCGACTTTTTCATTGAACAATTCAAGTGCTTGGGCAATTGATATTCTAGCTGAAAATGGTTATCAATATGACAGTAGTATTGTACCAGCAAAAACAAATTT
>JAGWGA010000081.1 GCA_028867675.1 Nitrososphaerota archaeon
ATGAGGCTTTATCAATTTCTGCTAAAAGCTGTCTAGTTGGGTTTCCAGTATTTAGATTAACAACTGCTGTATTTGCGTATACTATTGGTGTTGGATTGCTAATCAATTGAATTACTGGCCATGCATTTGGATTGATTCCGATCTGTCCTACTTTTCCTCCGGGTATTCCAGACATCATATTTAGAGAAGGCGGATGTCTGATTACATGATTCAAAACAGATCCACCAGAGATATTTTTGGTTGCACCATCAGCAGAGCCAATACAAGTAGATGTTATCGTATATGAAGTTGAACCAGAAGTATAACCATTAGAAGCTCCTGGAGCACTCTGGGCTATTGCCACTCCACGGGTTTGACTAAAATCCACACCGGTAGCATTAATAGCACTAGCAGGAGAACAAAACTCTCCAAAATCAAGTCCTTTACCAGTTGATGGCATTGAACTTGATATGTACTGAGTTTTATCTGCAATCTGAGCAAATCTTGCGTCTGCAAAAAATGCATACCAATAACCATCAGTAGCTTGAGCCATTCGCAACGGTATGTTGCCGATAGTTACTGAAGGCTCAGTTTGAATCTGATTTGTACTTTGAAGAGTTGGATCTTTTACTATAACTTCAACCACTTGAGGGCCTGAAAAAGAGTTACCCGTAGCAGGATTTACAGCAGAGACTACTAATTCATCTGTACTTTGGGTAGCAAAGACAGATTCTGAGCCATGTATGATTAGGAAAGTAAAAGCTATTACAAATACAAGACTTGAAATTATTTTCTTCATATTTGTGATGTGTTTGACATGGTAAAATACTTAAGTTGGA
>JAGWGA010000082.1 GCA_028867675.1 Nitrososphaerota archaeon
TAAGTGACTCCCTATATATCCTACGCCTCCAGTTATCATTATTTTCATGGATGTAAATCCATTAGAATTGCCAGTTAAAAATTCATAGCCTTATCGCTATCTATTTAATGAAATAATATTACAGTTATCAAGAGTTGACCAAATATTCAGAGAAAATTAGAATTCTAATTAAAGCAATAAAGATGATCAAAAATTGG
The DNA here is from genome assembly GCA_028867675.1 of Nitrososphaerota archaeon. GTDB lineage: Archaea > Thermoproteota > Nitrososphaeria > Nitrososphaerales > Nitrosopumilaceae > Nitrosotalea. Next base: position 198 of record JAGWGA010000082.1, read on the forward strand.
CATATGTATGTTTTCGTCTATCTGGGATGGATTAAATCTCAGCATGTCATATTAAAAACAAGATCAGGACTTAAGATCAGATTAAGAGTGAATTCTACAGATTTAATGGCCTTTACACATGTATGGTTATTACGCGAATATGAAAAACCAGGTTTTGAAATTCATAGTAATGATACAATTATAGACATTGGTTCTCATATTGGATTATTCACACTCTTTGCATCACAGTTTTGTAGAGATGGAAGAATTTTTTGTTTTGAACCAGTAAAAGAAAATTATGACATGTTGTTATTTAATTTACAGCTTAATAACATAATAAATGTAAAACCATTCAATAGTGCTGTTTCTGAGAAAAAAGGAGAAGTAAAGATACATCTCAATGATGATGAATCTGGCCATAGCATGTTTATCAGTGGTACAAAATTTATCCAGATTCAGTCTACTTCTTTAAAGGACATTATTGATTCCAATAATTTAGAAAAATGTGATTGTGTAAAGATGGATTGTGAGGGAGCAGAATATGATATAATAGACTCATTACCTGAAGATTATTTTAATAAAATTAAAAAAATGTGTATTGAGTATCATTTTATTGATGAAAAACAACATATGATAGAA
>JAGWGA010000083.1 GCA_028867675.1 Nitrososphaerota archaeon
TGTATTAGACACGTACTTTCGTACTTCTAATACGGAATAATTGCTTATAAGGTCTCCGTTTCGGGGATTGGTTAAGCTATCCTTTCTTCTTTTTTTGTCGCTTCGAGTCAATTCACCCCTCCTTGCGTTGCAATTCCTCCCCTCTTGGCTCTACGCTTAATGACGTATGTAGTTCGTCGGCATAACCTACACAATTCTCCGCCTTGCTTCGTGATTGCTACGATTATGGTAGAGGCGTCTCGTCCTACGCAAAAATTCACCCGTCCTACGGACACCCTCTTTTTGCTATGTCCTTGCCCTTTGGGTTCGTAGTGTGCGTAAACCGCTTATGTAAGCTCACACACTACTCACACCTCTACCATAACCACTCACAAAAATTGCTCACGCAATTTTTGTTCGGGCTTCGCAAACCTTTGGTTTGCTCGTCCTCGTCCCTTCGGGACTTCGGATTATGCCGACTCACAGGGACTCCGAAACCTATGGTTTCTCCGCACTCTTTCAACTTCGTTGATAGTCGTTTGGCAGGGGTTTCGCTTTCAGCGACCATACTTTTGGAAAAGTAGGCAAAAAGGGGATTTCAAAATAATGAAAAATTTACATCAAGTTATTTTGCCATTTTCTCTAATTCTTCATTGATTCCATTCAATTCTGAACTAAGGATTGAGGCAGTTGGATGCATCATTGTCATTGTTATCAATGAATATGTGTAAGTTGAAGAACTCCATTCCCACTCTTTGAGTTTCTGTAGGAATAGAGTTAATTTGTATGTCAGTTTATGATCGACATCATTACGAACAAAGCCTAGTATTT
>JAGWGA010000084.1 GCA_028867675.1 Nitrososphaerota archaeon
CATTAGACCCAACAAGAGAACTTGCATCAACAGGGATTTCCTTTGACGGATTAGGAATTGGTGGTTCTGGGTCTTTTTGAAATGATTCTGCTTTCACATATTCCACATTTTGAAGCATGGTACACTTGTGCCTCTGCGGCAGTAGGTGATCTATACAATACACATATCCGCACAATTTACAGGATTTGCTAGAGTCATCCACTTTGAGACCATCATATGTACAATATTTGTCCGTAATTTCATGACCCCATTCATTTAAAATAAAGTTGGGTGTTTTCAGATTTGACAAAATGGTATATGACATGTGAGCGTAAATTTGCTCAAAATTACATAACCTTTTGGCATTCAAGTATATTTTGCAAGTACCGTACTAGTTCCAGAATATTTAGCCAAAATTCTTTTCATGGATTGATCCAAAAAACTTCCCCTACACGATTTATCAACGATAAAAACAAGATTTTGACATTGTTGGGAATTGGTAACGATGTCAAAAAGGGCTATTTTGTAAATATACTTGCAATATCTGCAATGCTCGGAGCAAGCGTTATTTTTCTTGCAGGAGAATCATTTGCTCAAACTGCACAGGTGCCAGACCAGCCAATAGGAGTTACGGCATCTGCAATATCTCCCACTAGCATCATACTGAACTGGAGCCCACCACAGAACAATGGAGGATCACCAATCACAGGATACCATATCGATTACAGAGTTGCACCAAATACAGCATACACATCTCTTGCCACGCTAAATAATGTAACAACATATACGCATCTCAATTTGGTCACAGGTAAGACATACATTTACAGAG
>JAGWGA010000085.1 GCA_028867675.1 Nitrososphaerota archaeon
AAGGGAATCATAGACGCCCATGATGGGAATATTCAAGCATATAACAACCCAGATGGTGGAGCCACCATACTTTTTTCCATCCCAATGTCACATCATAAAAACAATACAAAGTTTCAGGAATCACTTTTCAACTAGATGTTTGTACACCCTGAACAGACTAGTATTAATTTATCAACTATGCAAATAAATCCATAGCATGGGACTCAGAATACTATCAGGGGAAGATAATGAATTTGCAGCTCTGCAATATAGAAAAATATTTGAAAAAAATCAACATAGCATTACGGTGACAAGAGATGGAGAAGAATGTGTTTTAAAATATAAAAAAGCATTGGAAAATTGTTCTGCTGATTCACATCCATTTGACGTAGTTTTACTTGATTTTGTAATGCCAAAGAAAAACGGAGTGCGAGTGGCAAAAGAAATTCTGGATTTACGCCCACACCAGAAGATCATTTTTGCTTCTGCATTTGGAAATGGAGTTCTAGATGATGCTTCAGCCATCATGAAAGATTCTATCGAGATATTACAAAAACCGTTTTCGTTAGAATTTCTAGTCAAAAAAATAGAAAATTCATGCGCTCTAAAGAATATGCACTAAACCATATCAATAATTCCACTTTGGAATCTAGTATGGAATGAAAATTCTACAGGTCTTATCTTAGATTCCAGAAAATGTACTACATTGGACAATACAATGAGCATAGTCATGCCAGAATCCATGAGGATTGACATAGATAACCTATCTAAAATCAAGAACCGTTCTAGTAATACAATCATAAAATTAGCAATTGCAAAGTT
>JAGWGA010000086.1 GCA_028867675.1 Nitrososphaerota archaeon
TGATAGAACTGTTAGAATCCATAGAGAAACTTTCTAAAAAAAGAGACAAACATCTAACATCTCTTGAACATAAAAAGAGATTCATCATGAAATTAAAAGTTCATAATTTTACTACAATACTTTCTAAAGAACATCATGTTCGCTATGCTGACGATGATAAATCGCTTGAAAAAGACATGATCGAGCATCCAGAAAATTACGAAGTGCCTATTTCATTTTCTATTTGCGTCATTTGTAATACGCTGGTTAAAGATGACCGATCTCGTCGTAATCTCTCTTTGAATGATTACATATTGGATAAAGAAACTGAATCTCGTTACAGTGGATTCATTTAATCTTCTAAAGTTTTATGACAACAGCATGTCCCCAAGCGTAATTTGGGGGTAAACCATTTTTACTCGCTGTCGACAAAAAGACAACCCCGTTCTATCGTGCCTAAAAAGTTGGTTATGACTTGCGGTATGATGCTGTTTGATTTGTTGGAAAGATCTTAAGAGCACTTGAATTAGTTCCATAGTGTGACAACAGATCTTACAAACTTTCTACTCACAATTGATGGTTTGTCAATTGGATTGATGTTATTTTTTCTTAACAGAAGATTCAGAGTCACAAATTTTGTTGAATCAATTACAATATTGATATTGATTATGGCTGTCTCAGTATCATCTTTACCCTTATTAATAGAACACAAAGGTTGGGCGTACTTTTTTTTCCCAATATATCTTGGATCTATAAATGGATGGTTATTTTTTGCAAAAAGATTTGTGTTTGGCAATACTGATTGGCAAAT
>JAGWGA010000087.1 GCA_028867675.1 Nitrososphaerota archaeon
GCCGGCATTTGTGGTATCATAGAATCAAACTCTAGTGGAAGGTCTTCAATTACATTATACCCGTTTAATTTTAAATTGGATACTTGATCTTGATCAAAAAAACCCAGTGCAAGAGAACCGTGGTTTGAATCAATCCCATATATGATGCCATTTGCCTGTGATGTAATTTTTTCTACTGGACCTGCACCAGATACAATGTATCTTTTTATGATATCATGGTATGAGGACGGCTGGAAACTTATCAGATCAGATGTGTTGTCTATTTTTATTTGTGTGTCATTTTTTGGAATATCAATATCAAATCCTGTTGCTGTTTTTGGAAAGAGAGAAAAAACCAGAACACAGATTAAAAAAAATCCAGTCTTTGAGATTATACTTTTTTTCTTTACCATGAGAATTATCGTCGCCTAGCAAGAATTGTTATTTGTAGTGCGATGATTATTGCAATGAGAGCCACGACTGGGAGAAATAACGAGTTTAGCTGTGTTGATGCCTGGTCTATGTTTGCAACCGAGTCTGACATCTTGGTTACACTTGCGTTAAGGTTCTGGTTTGCCAAGGTGATTGACTGCTGGCTGCTGTTCAGTACTGTTCCAAACCCTTTGATCTCAGATTTTAGCTTGTCAAGATCTTGGGTAGTTGTATCCAGGACAGCATTTAGTTTTAGGATCTGGTTAGAGATCCCCTCAATGTTTTGCTTTAGGACCACCGTTGCAACGGAACCATTGGCAGACGTTCCCTTGCTGGTTGCAGTCATGTGAAAGATATACGTGCCTTCTTGGGTTGG
>JAGWGA010000088.1 GCA_028867675.1 Nitrososphaerota archaeon
AATAAAACGGTTATCAAACCTTGTTCAGGAACATTGTTAGTGAAAGGCGCCGTAAAAAATTCGACTCAAAGAAATGAAAATGACAGTATCTTGTAAAACTGTATTCAATATACTTTGAAGCATTCCTTGTGATAATATTTTGGAGGTCTTGCACCAATCCTCACTACAACATCACCTTCAATCAATGGTATAGTACATTTTCTACATACATTGTTACCATTAGAGCTTAATCTTGCAACATCTCTTGGTTCTAGTCTAATTTGCATCATATGAGATCCATTTCTAAAAACTTTGTTGTGTGTTGCTTTGTGAATTTTTATCGCGACCAGCATTTTGCCAGAAAATCATGTAATGCAACTTCAGTTATCCCAATACCATTTTTGTCTAAATCCATCATGCTTTGCAGGATGTGCTGCCTTGAAATGTATCTCTAACCTTCTAGGATCATCAAATATCATATTACATTCCTTACATTTGTAATTCTTTTTTTTATCAAACATGTTTTATTTGCCACAGCCTTTTGTCATGATTCATCTTTTTTACCCAAGTTGGATTCCAGAAATCGTAGTATTAGAAACGGTACAGTCATAAGATTGATCTTTTTTTCAGCAGAGACACATAGAATTTCATCATCTAGAGGAAAATTCATTGATATTATTTTATCACCATAAGAAATAGTAAAAACTACAGGCCCCAAGTGCGAGTCATGTTCTTTGCGCATTCTTACTCCTAATGCGGTCTCCATGAGTAACATTTCTTGATC
>JAGWGA010000089.1 GCA_028867675.1 Nitrososphaerota archaeon
GCATTGGTGATCGTGGTAGATTTCAGTGTATTTGCAGATAATGCACTAGTAGATTGAGTTGTGGAATTGACAAGAGGCATAGCAGAGGATGACATAGGAATAGTTGGCATCGTATTGATAATTGCAGGTGCACTAGAATGAATTTGAATTAATCCAATTTGTACTAGATATCCTACACCCTTTAGAAAGTCATTATCGGAGATTTTACCATCTGCCCACATGCCTGCTATATTTTTCACCCATGTAGGTACCTGTTGTGCTCCTGATGTTGTTTGGTTTTGTGATGGAATGGGTATTATTTTTTGGTCAATTAAATATTCAATCCCCTTTTCAAAATCACCATCTGCCAATTGACCTTGTGACCACCACTTTGCATTATTTTTAATCCACTGCGGTATAGTAGGAGTATCAGCATAAACACTTGTGAATATAGTTGCCGTCAAGGAAAAAGCCAAGATTGCTGTAAAAATTAGATTGAATTTCCTAGTTGTCATGATATATTGTTACCCAAGCCATCCATCATGTAACAATGTGATAATTAACACGTATTTAAGCCGTAATAATGAAGAAAACAAGGTTGGCACAATTATCTAAGATGAATATCGTGGTTTGTCTGACTCCCAAACTAAAGAAAGGAAAACTATATGATCTTACAAAAGAAGGCAGTAGCATATTGAGTTTCATCTACAATCTGGACTAATTTACGGCCAAACTCTAATGTTTTGCGAGTTTGCGTTCTCTCCAATATTTTTTGGTCT
>JAGWGA010000008.1 GCA_028867675.1 Nitrososphaerota archaeon
ATAAGCTTGAATTAAAATCATTAAAGTTATCGAAAACAAAAATAAAAGTAAATAGTCTCATGGATGACTGTATGGATCTTTTAAAACCGCTTATTGTTGAAAAACAAATTGAATTAAAACTTGAAGTGGGATTACATGAATTCATAAATGCTGATAGGGGAAGAATAGAACAAGTCATTGTAAATTTAATAAAAAATTCTATAGACTTTGTTCCTCAAGATGATGGCAAGATTACTATAAGAGTTGAAAAATATGGATCCTCGTTATTATTCACTGTTGAGGATAATGGTCCGGGCATAAAATCTGAGGATCTAGAAAAAATATTTGATAAGTTTTTCAAGAGTGGCATAAAGTCTGATAGGAAATATGGGGGATCCGGATTAGGATTGGCTATCTGCAAGAGTATTGTTGAAGAACATGGAGGTAAAATCTGGGTTGATTCAAAACATCATCCTGGATGTTTGTTCAAATTCACTATCCCCATAATGCAGTCTTAGATTAACTAGTTTTCTCTTTGTAATCTTCTTAGCTAGATTTTGAAATAGCGTTTCTTATCTCATTTGATTTTTCAAAGATTGTTTTTCCAATCTCATCTACCTCAATATTGTTTGGCTTTTTTCCTGAATGAACAACAAAATAATAAGTTTCAAACTTGCCAACTATGGAACCATGTGTGTAGCCATAGACATACTCTGATTCGTTTTTTATTTGAAATGCCTCTTGGAATTGAGGCAAACGTAAATTTCTGACCAGTCCTGGAATCTTCGATATCTCTTCTTCTATCATGGAATCTAAAATTTTTTTATCTTTTTTATCTAATGTCATACGTGTTACGTAATCTGGTTCAATAAAAACATGCTATGTTGTAAAAATGCAATCATCTTTGCCTTTTTTCTCATGTTTCGACATTACCTGTCTGATTTCTTTTGCACGTATCTCTACCATTTTTCTTATTTCTTTGCTTTCCTCTGCATCAGGAATCTTACCATGTTTTCCCACAATGAGTCCTGCAATGTATCCCTCCATTTGACCTACTAGATAACCATATATGAAATCAGAACCACTTTTAAATTTCCATACTTTCTGTGCTCTGGATTCCTCTTTTTTTAAAAGGGTAACATTAGGGCACCAATTCTTTATTGCGTCATCCATCTCTTTTCTAATCTGTTGATTCAATACCATGAAATCTATTTTTTGTTTGCGCTCTAAAAGGTTATTGAATTATGAAATAGAGTTATAATGTTTTCAAATATTGTTAAAAATAATTGGTCTCAACCCATATTCTGAAATCATGTCGTTGATTCCGTTAATTAAACTAATAATGCCTGGTACTTGCGATTTATTTTTACTTAAATCTGATTTTATTACATTTAGATAGAATAATTTCTTTTTTACTTCTTTTGTTTTCTTTGTCTTTGAAATCGAGGCATTCTTCAAATCCCTCATGCTTGCAGAAATCTCGCATAATTTGATTAGTTTTGCATCAAATGGAGATTCCTTTAACTGTTTTATGTATTGCTCTTCTTGTTTTGCTCTTGGTAGGCTCTTGTCTTTTGATATTGACAAGACCAAAACTGCAACCTTGGAGCCAAATCTCTGATCTATTTCATCAAAACTTGTTTTTGTATCATCGATAATATCATGTAGCCATGCAGATGATAATACTTCCTCATCTGTTATTCCAAGGTTTTTGAGTCTAGCTACGACTCCTCCTAGATGCTCATAATGAGGAGTAATACCGTTTTTTCTTATCATGCCTGAATATCTTTCTTTAGCAAAATTCTCAGCAAATTGTAGTTTTGACAATTATTACAAACTCTTCTGAAAAGGACTTAATCTTTCTGATTTCACAATATTGGATAAGATCAAAAAAATTTTTTTAAGCGTTTTTCAGCCTAAAATCTGCGTGCTGGACGATGTTTTGGTAAACATTCTTTGCAATATACTGGTCTTCCTTCTGCTGGTTTGAAGGGAACCTGTGTTTCTTTTTTACAATCTGCGCATGTGGCAGGAAACATTTGTCTGTCGTCTGTTGACATAGTTTTGCTTGTTAAATGCTACATAATAACTGTTCACTCAGGATTTTTAGACCTTTATCGCACGTTTGTCTATATTTCTTCTATTTAGGTACAAGGTAGCAGTCGTGATCCTACTGATTTTTCTTCATGTATGTCTCGATTTAAAAATTATTTATTTGAAATTCTAATATCTTTTATTTTAGAAATAATAATGATTGAAAACATTGCCGTTATCAATACGATGAGGGAGGTAGGAAATTCTGGAATTGGATTAGTTTGGTTTACTAGAAATGTGCTTACTGAATCTTCAAACAATTGCGAATTTTTATCAATATTACTTGGATTTGATGTAAGATCAAATGTGTACTGATCTCCACTATCTAGAAAATATATTATATTCTCACTCAGTGTTGTAGAATTGTCTGAAGTATATCGTGTAGCTGAACTGATTGCAACTCGTAGACCGTCATTGTATCTATCCACAACTCCATTGTATACAATGGTTTGAGAATCTGAACTTTGATCTGTTGCTTGCATCTCTTGGGCGATTGTGGCAAGAACGTCCTTGTCAAGATGATGGTTTAATGCATCTAATACATTCTGATCTATATGTCTATGATATATCCCAAATGTAGCAAGCTGACTTTTATCATTATTTGAAAATACTGCCAAAGCATTATTTGATATGTTGGATGGTAAGTTGTTCAAAACCGACCAATTAAGAGGAGGCTGAATTGAAAAAGTATGATTGGCATCTACGTATGCGTTTGAACTTGCATATTTCAGAGCACCAGAAAATATTGAAGTATCATTATAATTTGTAGCATATACCGAGTTGGTGGAAATCAAGATTAGACTGACTACTACCATGCTTATTGGAAAAATTTTATCCATGATTGGACTTAATTGTACGGTTATTTATTGTTCCAGATTTTATTTAGGGTTATTTTTATGAGAAGTGCTTTACAATAGGCAAACAACTGTCAATTATCCTTAGTACCTCAGAGCGAATTACTTTTTTATCAATTGATACCCAAACTGTATTTTTTGCTAATGCAAAAGATATGGTCTGAACTTTCTCTCTTTCTTCCCACATGAATTGTACATCGCCAAGCTGTTTGTTAAATTGTGATGCCATACGTGTCTTGATTGCAAGATGAGAAAACTGATCTGAAGTATGTTTTATGTTCAATAATGGCTCATGTCCTGGTCTTCTAGCATATGCTACAACCTTGCCTTTACTATCTATCACTCCTGCAAATCTGACATATGGGCTGATAGCCAGAATCTCTTTTACTATCTCCTGAGCATCTTTCTTGTTCAACAAACAACTTCTAATTTTTTGCTATTTAACCATTGATGTAACTGAACCTTTTATGATGTCTGTTGCTAGTTTCCCAATTTTTTCTAATTTCATATTGCACTGAATAAGTAAAATTTGAATAATTCTGTCATTTAATCAGATAGTGGTTTAATATCTAACGCAAAAAATCTCTTCTCATGCTTTTTATTGCTTCTTGTTTTAATTGCGTTGCAAAAAAATTGTTTGGTTCATAATCTAATACTGTATCAAAATATGCAATAGCTTCATCATATTTTCCAAGATGGGATAATGCAAGACCCTTGTTTACTAGTATGTTTGATTCTTTTGGTTGTGTTTCAAGAACTTTGTCAAAACAATCTATAGCTTCACGATATCTTCCTATGCTATCAAGTGCATAGCCTCTCAATGATAGTGCTCCAAGATCATTTGGTACAAGTAATAGCGCATTATCAAAACATGCTAGCGCATCTTCTTGCCTGTTTATATTTGGGCTTGAAAGGCATAATCCTTTGTTAATGAATGCTCCAAAATTATTAGGATCAATCTTTAGTGACTTGTTGTAATACTCTATCGCGTCATCAAATCTTGGAAGCATCTGAAACGATATTGCCTTATCATATAACAACTCGGCATTGTTTGGCTCAAATTCTAAGGCTTTGTCTAAATACTCTATCGCCTTATTCTGTTTCCCAATTTTTTGTAATTCTAACGCTTTTTTATGTAGCGCCTTGGAATTGTTTTTGGTATGGGGAACCGATGAGTTACTCAATATTGTAACTAGACAATTCTACCTGATAAAGATTCAAAAAATATAATTCGCTTGTAATACTATTCCTTAATTGCTAAGACTGATAATATCCCTGACGATTATATTTGTCTAAATTAAAAAAGTGATTGCCTTGAATTCTAATCGTAAAAAAACAATTAACTTCTTTGCAATTGGGATAATATTGTTAGTAGCAGTACCTGAAATTGTAGGCCACTCTCTCTTTGAAAAATCTCATCCTGCAAACTCGTCCGTTGTTGCCGCAATGACACTTGCAAATAAAATTGGAACCAGTAAGAATCTTAGTCCTTCTTGCCAACTTACGATTCAAAATGATCCCTCTGGAGCTAAAATTGCAAGAGTGGCTGGTCTCTATGGGCAATATGGGAATTTTACATGTGTTAGCCCATGATTTAATCATAAAAAGTCAAAATTACAAATTGGTATAAAGTATCCGATACTGGAAATTACTTGAGAATTTTACATTGAGATGTTATGCTTTTGACTGATACATAACATGCATAACACAATATTGCAATTGATATCATTCTCAATGGTGTTTCATAATTTGTTAGAAATGAGGTGGCAGTTCCTCCTACAGTCCCAAAGGCTGAAACCGCTACAAAACCAAATGAACCACAACCACATGCTCCTGCACTAGCGCCAATTAATGAACCGAAAAATCCTGTTCCTGATTTTTTTATTGTATTGCCTAACATGCGTATACGATATGTGCTTAAACTTGTCACAATCCCGGATAGGGCTGCAATTATGACAATTAATGTAAAGTCTAAAATTGCACTTGTTGGAACATGAAAAACAAAAATGGGTGATAAGAAAATAAACTCAGAAACTATGGACAGGGAAATTAACAATCCTACAAATATCATAATGGATAAGACTAGATATTTTTTATATGAAAAAACCGTCTTGAATACTTCTTTGTACAATGTATAATCAAATACTCTAACAATTATTTAATTATACTTCTAAATTTATGCATGGTACGTAAAATTTGAGATGTTATCTTGGTAGCACTTGAATTGGTAGTGATAACGGAGGTGATAATGCATTTGGATTAGTTATGCTCTGCCAAACAAAGATTTGTGCTGTGTATGTTCCAGCAGTGGTTGGTAGCCATGATTGGCCAAGGTTTAGAGTCTGTTTTGGAACTATGGAACCTGTTATCCAAGACAATGACAGGGTTATCCCGTTGCTATCTTGTATTTGTACTAGATATGCAAAAGGCTGTTCTTTATTTTCTTGATTTGTTACATCTGAAACAATCTGTATTTGTTGGTCTACATTGATTCTATCTAATGAATTTCCAGCAGAATCTAAAACTCTTGGATTGCTTGCAGGGGTCTGCTCTAATGGGGGAATGATTGTACCGGCAGTTGTTGTTGCAATTAAGCGAACTTGATCAGATGGGGAATGTGGCAGTGGAAGCGTAGTGTCAGTATATTCTGCTGTAACTGTATCTCCTGGTGAAACATGTAGCCTACCTCCAGCTGAACTCAAATCTGAAGTAAAATATAATGTTCCTTGAAAGATGCCCGTACCTGGACCTGTTTCAGTCATTGTAAGTTTAATTCCGCCTGAATCAGAATCTGACCAAACATTTGTATCAAATTTGTTAATTGCATCTGGATTGAGACTCATATCTGGATCTGTTATCTGTACTACTGCTGGGCCATTTACGGGATAACTTGGTTGCAACCATTGCACATTTCCAACATTCCACCGAATTAAGCCAGATCCGGTGACAACTCGGTCCCGGGTATATTCAAAGGATACTGTAATTCCGTCATTTCTACTAGCTGGAAGAAATCCGTTTGTAGGACCACATGTTGGATTACATGTGGATATAATTCCTGTGGGATTTGTTCCTTGACCATCAACTCCAGTTGGACCCTTCAGTGATGGATCGCCAGTAAGTGTTACGTATCCACTAAAAATTCCCGTGTTTGGACCTGTCTCAACTAAACGATATGGGATACTATTACCGCTTGTAGATACTGTAATTTTGTCATCTGTCGTAACTCCTATCTCATCAATGATGTTAGGATCTGAGTTAAAATCTGGCGCATAGATTGTAATGTATACACGGTCTGTCCAACTAAACACTTTTTTATTTAGGTGAATCGGTGACGATGCATCACTTTCTGCGATGGTTATTCCCTGACTAGTTTGAGCAGACGCTGAATAAAATGAACTTTGAGGAATTATCATGAAAATAGCAATTATTGTAATTATGAGAATTTTTTTCAAATTCTACTCTCTAGTACTGTAAATGGGCCGTCATAAACATTGAGATGCATGTTATCTATGAATTAATTTACTACTTGACATAGTTTGTATGATTTTACATGTGTTTACTGAAATTCATTGGTAATACCAAGTGACCCGTAAAAACTATAGACAATTCTTAGATATGAAAATTTTAGTGTACTAACATGCATGAGGAATTTGATACTGGATCTTCTCACGAAATGGCCACTGCTCATATTGTGATAAAATGCAAGCCTGATTCTCTAAAAGATGTCTTGGAACATCTCAAATCAATTGAGGGAGTTGTAGAGGTTTTGGAAATTGTTGGTGAATATGATATATTGGCCAAAGTTGAAGCCGAATCTTCAGAATCTCTAAAACGGATCATAAAATGGAAGATATCTCATAACAATGAGAAAATCTTGTCTGTTACTACCTTACTTTGTATGAGAAGACCATTGTGCATAACTGTGAAATGATATTGTATCAAAATTGAGTCTATAATCGTGAAAAACTATCTGTACGCTAGTTTACTGCAAGTTTCTTATTAGGTACTTTGAAAGTTTTCAACACTTGATAAAATCGTCTCTTGCTCGAGGCCCAATCATTGCAGCAATTGGTCTTTTTGTAGTTATAATTGGGGCTAATTTCTTTGATATGTCTTATCAATCTGTGGAATCAATTCTTAAAACTAAATCTGTTATAATGTCTAATAAAGAAATTATGCCAAGTCAATTTGTTAATTTTACAGTTCGTTCAGAACATCTCCAGGAACACAATGTCGTTGTAGTAAGTGCAATCCCTACATCCGGTCTAGTCAGACTTGAGGGGATGGAACCAAACGGCATGATCTTTGAAAAAGAAAGTACTAATGGATTTTTGTATCATATAATACAGAGAAACAATCAAGGCGGAACATATGCAATTAAAATTTCTGATATTGGTAGTAATCCTGTAAAAATTAATGTTGTAATGGGAGAGGACCCATTCTTGAGCAAAAATTGTGATATGTCATACGGGATAAAATGTAATCTAGTCCAGGTGTCTATGAGTATGGTGGCAATTGGTATAGTTGCATTTATTGTTGGAATTTTGATTGGAATTTTTGATTTTAAAAAAGAAAGACAACTTCAGAATAAATAAATTAATTTTTCACTCTGATTTATGCTCTAGAATATTTTCCCATCAGTACTGATTCTGCAACAACATGTCCTTTGATTGCCTTTTCTAGATCCTTTACACTTGAACCTTGTTTTAGTTCCAGTTTTGTATCTAATGCATAAATTTTGAAAAAATATCTATGTGTTCCAGAAGGGGGACACGGTCCTCCATATGATTGACTTCCAAAACTTGTACGTCCTTGTACAAAATCTATCTTTTCACCTTTTGCAAATTGAGTCTTATCTGATGGGATATTCCAAACAAGCCAATGTGTGAAAGTTCCCATCGGCGCATCAGGATCATCCATTATAATTGCTATAGTTTTTGTTTCTTTTGGCACATCTGTTATGCTAAGAGGTGGCGAGATATCTTGTCCATCACAAGTAAACTCTGATGGAATCACACCTTCATTTTCAAAGGCAGAACTGGATACTTTCAATACTTGGATTGTGTTTGAATTGATTTTATCTATTGTGCTAAATCTCAACTTTGGTTTGAACTGTCTCTAAATTTGATAATGAACAATAGTCTTATCAAGTAATAATACAATACTTGTCTATGTCAAAAGAGACACCGCCTAAGGATTGGGACAAATTGTGGATAGAATATAACAAAGCACTCAAGGAATGGATGGAAGCCTTTGAATCTCTTCAAGGGGCAACCAAGAATGTCCAATCAAAGTATAATGATGTAATGGCCAAGGCACTAAAAGAGTCCAGTGATAAAACAATGCATCAATTTACTGAGAACTGGCAAAAATCTATGAGTGATGCAGGAATTAAAACATTCAAACAATTTGGAGATAATTGGCAGAAAATATTGAATCAATCTGGCATGGATCAGGTACAAACCTATGGCGATATGATGAATAAATTTGCCGAAACATGGCAAAAGATGTGGAGCAAATAAGCCTCTACAATTATTTTATTTTGTACAAACGAAGTAAAAATCGTATTCTCATGATCCGACACCTATTATTTGCTAGTTTTTAGTGTAAATTGTGATCATTTCGAGCTCAAAAAACCGTTTTCAAATAAAATTACTTGCCAACTTTCTTAGCGATCCTAGCTAACAAATCATTTAAGAGAAAGGTTTTTAATATTCGGAAAATTAGAACACACAAGTTGAATTCAAAGGCAATTTTTGCAATATTATCAGTTACAATATTTGCGCTGGCTTTATCATCAGTATCTGCTTACGGTGAAACCTCTCCGGTAACAACTTCAAGTGCAGCTACAGTTAATGAACAAACCACTGTTACACTATCAGGTGAACAATCATCTGATCCACACAATCAAAATGTTTCATATACTTGGCAACAAATGTCTGGTGAACCAGTAACATTGTCATCAACTACTGATGTTGATGTCACCTTTACAACACCGGCAGTTCCAGCAGGTCAGACAAAAGACCTCAACTTTGCATTGACTGTAGTTAATCCTCAAGGACTTACAAGCATTACATCATTTACACTTCATGTAATTCATAATAATCATCCTCCAGTAGTTACAACTGATCATGAATTGACTGTTATGGAGGGAAGTCCAGTTACTTTGATGGCAACGGCAACTGATCCAGATAATGATGCAATGACTTATGCATGGACTCAAGATGGCGGTTCTGCTGTTACTTTATCAAATCCTACTGAACTTACTACCATGTTTACCGCACCATCTGCGGGCTCTGATGGTAATACAACTTTACACTTTACAATTACTGCAAATGATGGCAACGGTGGAACCGGCTCTGATTCTGTACTTGTTCATATCATCAGCGCATCTGCTTACAAGGTTGCTACACTAAGCTGTGGTCCTATAATTAGATCACATGAAGGTGGTAGTACAACACTCACAGAAGCAGTTGACAATCCATCTAATACTCCTCTTACATACCAATGGGACCAGATATCTGGTATCACAATTCCAATTTCATCATCAACTAATCCTGCACCAACCGTAACACTTCCTACTGGATCCGGTGGTAGTGTATTTGCTTTCGAATTAACACTTAGTCAAGGCGGCTCAATTGTAGGAAATTGTGAACAATATGTTTATGCTGCATATCCTGAACCAGGAGCACCACCGGTTGCAGATGCAGGTCCATACCAAGTAGTCAATGCCGCAGACCAAGTGACACTTGACGGTACAAAGAGTACTGGTGGATACTTGAAGTTTAATTGGGTACAAATTGCAGGAGAACCAGTACAATTACTCTATTCCTATACTGCCAAACCCGTATTCACTGCACCAGATGTAGCACTTGGTTCATCTAAGGAACTGGTATTCACTAATACAGTTAGCAATGTATTTGGTAAAGATGCAGCAGTAGTACACATTACAGTGGTACATCCATCATTACCACCAAACGCTGTAATCACACTAAAGTAATTCTGTAGAATTTTTTTCTACAATAAAATTTCTATTTTCTGATACCATTCTACATGATTACTCAAAAAATATGGATTAGGCAAATTCCTCAATGAGAGAATATTTCCTGTAACTGGTGTTGCTCAGAATTTTAATCTAAACCCAAAGTCCACATCTGGTACACATGAGGTGGTAGTTTGTACTTTTCAGACTCTTGGAAACCAGAAGAATACTGACTTGCAAGTGGACATGCTAAAATCTATGAAGAGACTTGCCATGCCTAATGGAACCATTCTAGTTTCAGTATTTAATAAAAAATTATTCAAAGACTTTGGACTAAAGAAATTCTATGGAAGGGAAGTCAAGCGAACAGTAGGGGAAATAATGATTTCAAAACAAGACGAGGAAAATGCCATACTGAGAACATCCAAAGGTGTCTATTCAAAATGGTTCTCAAAAGATGATTTGGACGACCTATTCAAACGAGCAAAGATCTCAAAATACAAAATAATGGATGAAAAGTCATTACGACCATTGGGGATTATGAAGAATGTCTAAAATCCGAAGAACAAATCAAAGATGTCTTTCCGCGTGCTATGGTGGGAATGGCTGAAGTCTAACTGTTCTATTATAAGATAGTTAATGCCTTTTATCTGGGCAAATTTTGAAATGGTTGTTGTCAGAAGATCTAATTTCAGCAATTCAGCAACTATTGATTCTTGGTAAAGGAGATCAGGGAAGACTTGAAAATCTTGTAGAAATATTACAAAAGGGGAAAAGTCTTCATGATTCTGATATGCAATATCTAAAAATGATGATTCCACTATATCTTGGATCAAAAGAACAAGAATCTTATCAAAAAAACACTGAAAACGCAATAGAGCAATTACATAATGAGATTAATCATCTAAGACAACAAATTGACAAAACTCAAAGAAGTGGATTTGAAAAGTATGTTGGAAGAAAAGCAGTATTGTTTTTTGTTACCGTCTTTGTAGGCTGGAATGCACTACAATCTTACATTCAAACTATGTTATCTGATATTATTCCAAGTAGTGTTATGCAGTATGTATTTCCTTTGAACCTGCTTGCAAATTATCTTGATTATGGTCAGGTGGTTTGGTTTGGATTTTTACTACTGTTGATATCCTGGCCATTTATTGGTGCTATACATATTGCAAAATTCATTAAATCCAGAAAAATCTCAATAAATTCCAATTGAATGGTGTAATTGTCTACTGTAACACCGAGCGATAATAATCCCAGCGTTCTGGGTCAAACTGCCTTACAAATTCAATTTGTTCTCTTCTTTTAATTCGGCTTGATATCACATCCCGTAATGCAAAACTTGTAAGATATTTGTACCCCTTTGCTTGGGCTTGCATGTTAAATAACAACCTCATCTCTCTTCCACCGCTCTGCCCCCAGTATCCCATTCTTATTGCAAGGGGTTCCATAAATGCCGTATTGTTCAATCCATGATTTTCATCTTTAATCTCAGGTCGTAACTTGTATGATTCTAATGGGCCTCCTTTTGTAAATCCAATGACTGGTCCATTATCGCTTCCAAGTCGTAATGTGTTAAGTATTGTATCCTTTTCCATGACTGATTCTACAAAATCATTTTTTTTGAATTGAAGTGGTTTTGGTAGTTGTTGATGAATTTCTGATAATGTTTCTATAAACTCTTTATCCTGTCGTCTTGATATTGGTTCTATTACTGCAAAAAATTTTGCATTATCATAAACAAGTGAGCCCTCAATCTGAATTTCTTGTTCGCGTAATTTCATAAAAGACAAAACATTATCCGTGAAATTTTTTCTCATATCTCGTGGCAGTGCTCGTAAAACTCTCTGATACATCTCTGCATCATTATTGAGAAGATCCTCAAAATATGCAACAGATCTTCTTACAATGTAATATGGATGCCATGCTAATGCGTGAGCATTTTTCTGTGCCATCTCCAACGCTTTTGGGAAATCGCCCAGAGTATATCCTGCAATTCTATCTGTTACTGAAAGAAACCATCCCATCTTCTTGATATGTTCTTTCTTGGTTTCATCTTCTCTTACGGCTTCTATTTGTGCAATACAGTCTTCGATTTTCTTTTCTGTGTTTTCTTTGATATCGCCACTCCAAGGATATGTTGTTCTGTGAATCAACGCTGCAATCAAATTTTTGTCAATACCTGCATCCTCTAGTAACGAATTTAGTTTTTCGTCTGTCATGACAAATTTAATTGCGTCTTCTTCGTGTGGCTTGTCTACTTTTTTATGAGGATCATAATCGTGAAAAAGGGCTGCAACAAAAAGATATGGAAAATCTTCAGGTTTTAGTATGCCATGCATGCTTTCCCACTGTGCAGCAAGCAAGGTGACATAGGTTACTTCTAACTCATGAATGATATTATGATATCCATAATACTCGATTCCTAAACCCTTTGACTCGAAAAGATCTATTGTATAATCTAAAATCTTGGAGAAACATTCTCGTTTAAAACCATTAGTTAGCATAATTTTTTGAATTTCTTCACGTAATGCCACTGGGTCTTGGCTCTGTAGCAACATCAAGTTAATCGAGGAGCGTGGTTTTAAGTTCTTGCTCGGATTTTTATTAATGATGCTTACGACCCTCTCCTTTTTTGATAGACGGTAAATGAAACTAAAACTGCTATTACTATTATCGAAATTATGCTGACATTTGTATAATCTATAATCCAATTGGCCACAATGGTTTTTGGCGAGTCTGAAAAGACATTTACAGATTCTTGATTTCCACTCCCTATTACAGATCCTTGCCATCCTGTAAAGACATGACTGACCAGAATATCATCCCCTGGAATGACTGACAAATTTATTATGGTTCCAGAATCATACCATCCTGTACCAAGGGCTCGTCCGAAATTTGAAATTACTTTGATATAATACTGTGTTGTATATTTTAGATCAATTTTCTGTGTACTTGACATATGGATCACAGGGGATTTGTAATCTCCTGATTCTTGTCTTGAAATTATATTGATGTAAGAGATATCTGATGACCACCCACTAAGTTGTTGTCTGGTATCTTCCTGAGATGATTGTATCACATGAGGTGCAATGAATTGTACGTCGGAACCGGCATCAAACCAGTTATCATTTGTGGGAGATGGGGGTGAGAAATTTATCTTGTCAGTCCCCGATGTAATGATCTTGAGTTGAGGTTTTGCCAAAAATATTACTGCATGACTAGAATTTGTTTCAATTTCTAATGTGAAATTGCCACTAGATTCTCTTGGGATGCTGACAAACGAATCCCCATCAATTGAATAAGACTGTAAATTGAATCTGGTAAAATTATCATCTGCCCAAGAATATTGCTGTGAGATAGTATACTTTTGATTACTCTGTGTGATAATTTGATATGCGTTTGATGTGTCATTTGCATAACTTACTTTGATGCTAACCTTTGATTGACTGTCTTGATAGCTTGATGCTGGATGATTTCCAAAAAATGCAATAGATAGCATGCCTAAACTCATGATTAAAAAGAATAAAGTATGATTTTTTACCAAAGTGAATATGCCTGGTATTTTCTCAGAATGCCTCTATTTTCAATTTTCTAAAGCCAAAAATTGCTATTACTAGCAAAAGTCAAATACGACATAAAAAAATGAAATCTATGCATTGGTTTTCATACGTACTGATGGCTACTATGGTTTTTTCAATAGGTATAGCACCAGTTTTTGCACAAACCCAACAACAATTTGCTGTAAAGGATGTACAGAGTGGTAAATCGTACACTGTAAATTACAACGTAAATGGCGCAACAGTGGATGATATCTCCATTAGTCCACAAGATACATCTCTTCTGGTGTCACTCAAGTCATCTGATGACGGTAATCTGACAATGACAATGCCAAGGTCTCTGATTGATGCTAAAACAAGTACTGGAGACGATCAGTTCTTTGTTCTAGTTGATGGCGCTGATACTGACTTTACTGAAAATAAAACTGATGCAGATAGAACTGTAACAATGTCAATTCCTGCAGGCACTCAGCAGGTTGAAGTGATTGGAACCCAAGTTGTTCCAGAGTTTGGCGGATTATCATTTGTAGTTCTTGTAATTGCAATAATCTCTATAGTTGTAATATCTTCAAAAACTAGACTGAAGTTTGGGCAATAAACCCATCTTCATAATCTTATTCTTTTGTAACGTATGTTTCACTTAGCTAAATCCGGCACCGAACTGGTCGCCATTTTGAAGAGGATCTGCTGAATCCGAACCCTTGAGTTTCAAATATAAAAATGCCTCATTTACAATCTGAGCTGCTGGTTCTTCGTTTAGGTGAAATTGTTTTTTTGCAAAATCATGATATTTTTTTAATTTGTTTTCATCTTGTTCATCTAAAGATATCTTGTCTGCAAGGATCATGGATGCAATTTCTTCAATTTGAGAATCATGTTGAGAATCGCTCATAACACTTTTAGACAATTTCTTGCTATTAAGTGATTGTTATATTTATAAAATCATTATTTTTCTGAACTTGAATCTTCGTCAAACTCATCATCTAAAAATTCATCAAGTTCATCTTCATTATTTTCTGTTGACTCGTCTAGAAAATCTTCGTTATCCTTAGTTTTCTTCTTGTCGCTCATATTGCAATCACTTTTTACTATTACTCTTTACTTATAACTTTTGAAAATGAATCTGTGATTTGATTTAAATCTAAATGGAACTGTTTTTACCGAAGTTTACGAGGGTTTTTTCTGCATCTTTTTCTCCATTTCTTATTAATTTTTTTACCGTCTCACTTGAGAAGTCTGCATCTTCAAATAAATAATGGGTTTCCTCTTTTCTCTCAACTCGTACCATCTCTTTAATGATCGCACCTCTCTCACATGCAAGTTTATGATATTCTTGTTCTAATTCATCAAATCTTTTTTTGCCTTTTTCATCCAGAGCCGAGGTTTCTAAAATGTCATGCATCTTTTTTATCACTAGCAGATATCTTGAAATTATTTTTGACATTCTGACTGACTGGTCTGTTTTGTCTGTATGCATTATGTCTCTTGCTCTGTGCCAAGATTCTGACATGTTACGGGGAAGTTCCTCTTGAATACGTGGAAAAAGATTCACGATGATGACTTTTTTATCACAGATTGGGGATGCATCAATGACTTCTCTTAGAGGTGTATTACTCAAAAGTGTCCCATCCCATAGGTATCTGTTGCCTACTTTTGTCCAAGAAATTCCATAAAAAGGATATCCTGCACTTGCAAGTACATGGTCTGATGTAAAGTTGTCATATTTACTATCAAATGTGGATGGTTTTCCATTTTGAACATCAGTCGAAGTAACAATCAATCTTGGTCTTGATGCTTCTTTAAGCTTGGAATAATCTACAAATTTTTCCAAGGTTTTCTTTAAAGGTGAAATATCGTAAAGATATGGTGCATTATATGTAAAACCAAAAGATGGTCTTAACCAAAGAGGAAGAAATGCATTTGAATTTCCCCACATTGCAGAATAAATTGAAGATGATATCTCACGCATCTTCACTGGAAGAAATTGGGGTGTTGCAGTCTCTGCCAGGGTGAGCCAAAATTCTTCAAGGTCTTTTGCTGGCTCTCCGCTTTTACTTGCAGCAATAATTGATGAATTTATTCCTCCAATTGAAGTTCCAGCGACTACATCTAATTTTATTTTGAGTTTATTGATGGCCTTGTAAACTCCACACTCGTATGCTCCAAGAGAGCCACCGCCTTGAAGGACAAGGACATTTTCTTCACAGTTTTTCTCTTTTTTAATAGACAATGGTATTCTAATACATTTACCTCATCATAGGATTATGATGTTTTCGATTATTTTCATACATGGATAAAATGATGAATTTATTGTATACCTGTACTATCTATACTGTAGAAAGTATCTTTGCAAGCTCTGTTATGCTTAGATCTTGAGATTCTGTAGTGTCAAGACCATGATCTTTTTTATCCTCAATTCAAACAGGTCTATCTTTTTTTTGATAATCTCTAATTTTGTGAAATCCGTTATGCGATGCTATGATTGCAAGTGATGCAATTACTGTTCCCGCAAAGTTTTTAATTATAATATTTGTGCTTGGTTCTGATGCAATTAATGATTTATGAAATACGAATGAATAGTTATCCAGTAACCAAAATGCAAGTGTGCCCCAGGCTAGTAATCCTGCAATCAAGTATCCAAGTCTGATCTTTTTAATGACAAGTGAAATGGCAACTATTGTTATTATGTACCAAAGCACAGATCCTATCAACCAGAATGGCTGGTGAGTATCTTTGCGATTGTCTAACCAGTAATGGGTTATGCCAATAATCAACATTGCGACTAATGAAATCACGAGTAGTTTTTGATTAAAGATAAAACTAGTTTTCAAGTCTGTTGTTTTAATTACGATAATTTTTCAGAAGCAAATGTCATTATGATATCCCATGAACTGATGACTTTGCCATCTATCATGAGATACGGCGACTTCATATCTTGCATGATTTTACATGCGTCTGAAATTGTAATGTTATCTGATACTTTCTTGGCATGATCTAGGCTGAAAATGTCTGAATCTGTTCCTAAAAAATCTCTTCCATCTCTTAGGCAATCAAATTCTCTAGTTAGTTTCTCTATGACTATTCTGTCATTTATGAAAGAAGCGGTTCCTTCTAAAACTAGTTTGCGGGTTTTGTTGTCAAACATACGTTGAACTATGTCTCTCACCTTGTCCTTTTTCTGAAATGTAACCATCTTTTTTGTAGGGATTGCAGAAATTTGGGTATTGATTTTAAATGTGGATCCCACTCCGAGAATCTTTCTTGCAGAAATTGCAGAATAGCCATGATATTGATTTGGTAATATGGTAAACGCCCTTCTAGTCTGTGACCATGTGTCTATCAACTCTGAAAATCTGTTATTTGGATTCATGATGACAATCTTACTCATTACCTCTCCAATCTTTGTATTGTCGAGAAATCCTGCAGTTTGATTTTTTAGGATGCCTTCTAAAACTTCGATTCCACCTACTATGCCAACTGGTTTATCATTACTTGTAACAACTAGGGAGTCTGTTAATGTTTCAAGATGGTGAGGAAGAAGCAATGCCGCATCAGCTAGCGTATCTTCAACTCTGATACTTACTGCTGGGGTGGACAGTATTGAACCTGGTAAGATCTCTTCCAATGTTTTATCTTTCAAAAATGCATTCAAATGCGATACCTCTTTAGTAAAATGTTATTCCACATGTTAAAACATACAGGATTATCCTTATTTACATTGATTGTGATTCCCACATCTGATTTTGTTATATGTGATAAATTATTTTGAGAGAAATCTAATCACCAACTCTGATAGTTTTTCTGGGTCTTCAACATATGGAGAATGTCCACATCCTTCCATTGGGATGAATTCACAGTTATTAATCGATGAAACAAATTGTTGAGAATATTCAAAGGGTATGAGATTGTCTTCTTTCCCCCAGATTAGTAAAACTGGGGTAGTAATTTTTCCTAGTTTTTCGCAAATATCTGGTGCATTCTTTAACCCTAAAAGTGTAGATAGAAATACCATCTTTGCGTTTGGTCTAGACATGTTGTTTACAAATCTCTCAATTGATATCTCTGATACCTGTTTGCCTGGTCCAACCATCATTTGATATGCCGTTTTTACAGATTCCTTGGTAGGATAGAGTGCAGCCATGGTATACGCATCTAATGTTGGTGTTGACTTTCTCATAATTCCTGCAGGAGATATGAGAACTATTTTTTCTATAATTGAACTCTGAGTTGCGGCACATTCTGCAACTATCTGACCTCCAAGCGATGTTCCAATCATGTATGTTTTCTTTATTCCAAGAGTCTCCATAAAATCAAAAACAAATTTTACAAAGAATTCTGGAGTATAGTCTACAGAAGGCTTGTCACTTTGACCATATCCAATAAGATCTGGTGCAAAAATGTGATATTTTCTACTCAAATGAGGTATTAGATTACTCCATCTCTCTGCATATCCTCCAAGTCCGTGCATTAAAATTAGATTTTGATTGGAGTGACCCTCTTCCAAATATCTTATTTTATTTCTATTAACTGTGAGGAATTTCTCATCCATCTGTCATTTTTGGGGTTTTACAAACGAAATAAGTTTTTAGCGATATTAGTTATGACTATATCGATAAAGCCTTCTAACTAAAAAGATCGATAATCTTTAAGCTCTCTTTGGAATTAAGGCCGAAGTGTACTCTAACATCTTGGCATATGATGATAGCATAAGTTTCACATAATCATCATATGTTTTCATTGCTGACATGGTGTTGTTAACAACCATCTTTTGAAAATTGTTTACCATGTCGATATCTGAGATCGCAGACTTTGTGAAGACTCTGAGATATTTATCAAAACCTTCAATTGCTTTTTGATCCACTCCCATCTTGTCAAGCAATTCTTTTTCAGCAATATAGCATGTCCCAAAAAAGTCTCTTGCAATACGCAAATATTCTGCTTGTAAATCTGCAAAACTTTCAATATATGACGGCAGAAGACTCTCAATTTTCATTATTACCTCATTTGTATTATCTCTCAATACATCACACACTGACAATGTAGGAGTATTCTCAGTCTTTTTTTCTTGGGATTCTGCTTGATACAATGATTAAATTACACATTTCGTCCTTTTAACAATTTGTTTACCAGCATTGATAACGAGCAATCTCTATATGTATAGAAATCTATTTTATGCTACTATCTATGTCTCTTCCTCAAGATGTAAAAAAGTCACTTGCTGAGTACAAGCACACATCCTTATTCTGGACTGACTTGCTATACTTGATGTCAAATAGACAACAAACTATCACTGCCACAGGTCCCTTTAGAAAACTGGCCGTTAATGCCAAAAAGATATCCACTGAAACAATTGAGATGAACGAAGACATGACTGAGTTTAACACTAGGCTTTCTGAATATTATAAACAGCTAAATGATACATGGAATGAAGCTCAAAAAGAGTATACAAGAAAAGTACCAGAACTTCCAAATGATACTGAAAATATGGAAGCATCCAAGCGTATATGGATTGATATATTTGAAAATTACTTTACAAGGCTCTTTGACTCGGCTAATTTTTCTGAAAACTTTGGCAAGCTTGTAACCGGCGAACTTGAAATCGCAAAGCATTGGAATAACATGACTTCAACACTTCTTGAAAGCGCAAACATGCCCACTAAGAAGGATATGGATGAAGTGTACAAAGAATTACACTCTTTGCGAAAAAGAGTTGCCAAACTTGAAAAAATATCCAATAAAGGAGGGATTTAACAAATGGCAAACGAGATTAGGGTAGACGCAAAATTATTGGCAGAATTTATCAAACTAAACAAGAATATAATGGAGGCTCCTAGTCTTGCACAATCTCTTGAAGAGATTGATCTTGAGATTACACCATACGAAGTTGTATATTCGGAAGGTAAAGTTAGATTACTTCACTTTAGTCCACTAGCTACCAAACAAGTCAAAACTCCGCTGGTTATTGCATATGCTTTGATCAATCGGTTTCACATTTTGGATATACATCCAAAAAAGAGTTGGGTTAGAAGTCTACTAAATCAGGGAATCGATCTATATTTGATTGACTGGGGAACGCCAACTCAAATTAATCGACATGAAGGATTTGATGATTATGTAAATGGTTACATGGATAACTGCATAGATTTTGTTAGAAAAGAATCCATGTCTGATAAAGTATCATTGCAGGGATATTGTACTGGAGGAACGCTTGCTACTGTATATGCCTCACTTTATCCTGAAAAAATTAAAAATCTAATTCTTACTGCTCCTGTAATTGATGGAAGAAGAGATAGTACAGTTGTATCAAATCTTGCAAAACACATGGATGTTGACAAGCTAGTAGAAACTGTAGGAAACATGCCTCCTGAATTGATGTACTATGTGTTCTCAATTCTCAAACCTTTTGAGCAGGGTTTTGAAAAATATCTCAATTTCTTCAAAAATATCCATGATAAAGACTATGTTGAGAACTTTATTCGCGTAGAAAAATGGGTTTCAGATACCCCTCCAATTCCTGGAGAACTATTTCGGCAATGGATAAAGGATGTTTATCAAGAAAATCTCCTAATCAATAACCGCATGTATGTTGGAGGAAAAATTGTATCTTTGAAAAACATTACGATGCCTCTTCTGACCCAGGTTGCTGTAGGTGATCACCTTGTATCTCCTGAGTGTAGCATGCCTATTCATTATGCAGTATCAAGTGAAGATAAAACTCTGAAAATATACCCAACAGGACATGTTGGTATGATAGCAAGTTCGTTTTCTCAAAAAAAAGTTCTTCCTGAATTTGCTCAATGGCTAACTGAAAGATCTGATAAATAAAAAAGAAAAAAGATTATTTTTCTAGTTCCTGCTTGGTGTCCATGCGGAGAACCATGATTGCAATATACTTGCATCCATATTTGTGAATGCTTTTAGGTTATCATTGAATGTCTTAATGTTTTGTCTTGCTGCTTCCATTGCTGCTAGTACTGCCTTGTTTTGTACAGAGCTAGTTTTTACGATTTCCTCTGTTGCGTCATTGATTGCTTTGAGGTATGTTGGTGGAAGATTTGCATTAAAGCCACTCTTTGTTGCTGTTTCTTGCTGGAATTCAAGTGCTGTTTCTACTGCATTTCTGTACGCACTTGCGAATTCTTGCTGAAGATTAGAGATTGCTTGAATGTATTGTGTTACATTTTTCTCTGCTTCTTCGAAATAACGATTTACATTCTGCTTGTATACTGTGTATGCTTCTTTTGTTTCTGCTTTGCTCATTTTTTCACCTCCGGGTGTGATTTGCTTTTGTGAATTGGAACTACAATTACTTGGACCAAATCATTTTCTTTAATTCCGATTGCCTCTCTTTCTGCTTCAGGTATGGAAATGCGTCCATTACTTCCAACTGAGGTTTTGAATGCCCCCCAAGATGAAAATTGTGGTAGATTCTGTGCAAGGTTGAACCAATTGTACATTGCCTTTGATCCAGACTCTGCAAAATTTTGTACCAAATCTGATTGTGCACGAGTAGTTTTATCGGCCATCTCTTTTAATGTCTCAAGTGGATTGGATTGATTTGAACGGTTCATCATATCGCCAAATGTTCTCATAAAGTCCATCTGGGCTTTGCCGCTTCGTTGAATCCATTCTCTGAACATAATGGTTGGGTCGGGTTGGTCGTAGTTACCAGTCATTGGTAATGATAACCAACCAAAGGTATATAACCGTATTGCTTAGAATCACATTTGATGTCTATTAAGACAATCAATCCTGCCACTGAAGAGATAATCAAAGAGTATCCTGTCATTACAGAATCTGAACTTAAAAATAAAATTACAAAGTCACGAGAGGCATTTTCAAAATGGAAAGTTGATCCAAAGAAAAGATCAATGTTTTTACATCTTCTTTCTGAAGAACTTAGAAAAAATAAAGAATATCTTGCAAAGATAGCTACGCAAGAGATGGGCAAGCCACTAAAAGAATCTCTAGCAGAAGTAGAGAAATGTGCTTGGGCCATGGAGTTTTACGGAGATAACGGTGAAGTCTTTCTAAATCAAGAAGTAATTAACACAGATGCACGAAAGAGTTTCATTTCTTTTGAACCAATAGGAATTATTGCAAGTATCATGCCATGGAACTTTCCATACTGGCAAGCATTACGATTTGCAGCTCCATCGCTTATGGCTGGAAATACTATCGTTCTCAAGCCTGCAAGTGTAACTATGCAATGTGGAATTGAAATGGAAAACATGTTTGTAAAAGCAGGATTTCCAGAAGGAATTTTTCAAACTTTGATTAGTGATTCAAAGATGGCTGAAAAATTAATTGATTCAGATGTTAATGCAGTAACATTTACTGGAAGTAATTTGGTAGGAGCCAAAGTTGCTCAAAGAGCATCCTCACAAATTAAAAAATGTGTCTTGGAATTGGGAGGAAGTGATCCGTTCATTGTCTGCTCTGACGCTGATGTGGAAAAGGCTTCTACCGGTGCTGTCAAGGGAAGATTCATCAATTGCGGTCAAAGTTGTATTGCATCAAAGAGATTTTTTGTTGTAAAAAACGCAGCAGCAGAATTTATTGAAAAGTTTGTTCAAAAAGTTGAAAAGCTAAACGTTGGAGATCCGATGTCTGATACAACTGACATGGGACCACTTGTTAATGCTGATGGGTTACATAGAATTGAAGAACTTGTAAAAGATGCCGTTAACAAGGGTGCCAATGTTCTCACAGGTGGAAAACGACTCAAAAGTAAGGGCTATTTTTACGCACCCACTGTTATTGACAAAGTCACTCCTGACATGCTAGTGGCTCATGAGGAGACCTTTGGACCAGTAGCACCTGTTACTATAGTAGAAGATGAGGCTGAAGCAATTAAACTGGCAAACTCGTCTCAGTATGGGCTTGGGGCAAGCATCTGGACCAAAAATTTGGACAAGGCAGAAAAACTATCAAGACAGGTAGAATCTGGCATTGTTACCGTAAACAATGTGGTAATATCTGATCCCAGGATTCCATTTGGTGGAGTAAAACAAAGTGGCTTTGGACGAGAATTATCAAGATATGGAATGCTGGAATTTGTTAACATGAAATCTGTAAGATATTATGATCAGCTTGTTTTGCATCACCGCGTAGAATAATTTTAAAAAAACAATTCTAAACCCCTAGAATAATAAATTAGCTTGTCCTACTGCATGTTAACCCTATGATGTATTGTAGAATTGTTAAATATTTTAATTGTTAAATATATGCGCAAATGAGATTTGATACTTGTCGTCACTGTGGATATGAACTTCAAGCCTTGAAGACTTGTCTTGTATGTAGCAAACCATACAAGTTTTACTGCAAATCATGTCTTAGAGAGAGTGAAGAACAGGTACACGATCTTTGCCTTGGCAAGTAAATCTGTGATTTATTTTATTACATACTGAAAACTTCAAAAGATTAATCAATGATGACAAGTACATAATTACTACTAGGTATGAAAACAAGACTTCAAGAAGACCGTAAAGAAAACATGGATGTATCTTGTAGAGTCTTGAATATATGGCAAGTTCTAGGAAAAAGATGGGCCTTGCCAATATTGAAAAATCTTAGTACAAAAGAAGTGATAAGATTCAACGAATTAAAAAGAACGTTATCTGGAATTAGTAGTACTGCATTATCTGATAGGCTTGCAGATCTTGAAAAGGAAGGTCTAGTTTACAAAAAAATCTATCCTGAAGTTCCACTAAGGGTAGAGTACAGCATGACAAAGCAAGCAAGAGAGCTTGAATCAATACTTGAAATTCTTGGCAAGTGGGCTGACAAGTGGGAATCTCACTCCAGAACAAAATCTTGACTATTGATTTACTAGAAAATTTTCAGGCAAATCTATTAGAATAATCTCTGAAGGTTTTTGTGCAACGATGGAAATATTTTCATTTTCAATCATTGCAGAATCTCTAGTCTCCAAAGCTTGGTCATTTACTTTTACAGATCCATCTATTACAAACATATATGATTTTCTGTTTTCTTGTAATTTGTAATCTAGATGTTTGTTATTCTCTAATGAAGATGTGTACACCTTGACATCCTGATTTATTCTCAAGGTGTTTTCAACATTGGAATTTATTCCAGTTACAATAGGAAGTAGACTATTGAGCCTCTCGTCATTTGTAAATTTCCTCTGGTTCCATGAAGGTTTTAGACCTTTTTTCTCCGAGAGGATCCAGATTTGTAGCAATCTCAAAGGTTCAGTTTGAGAGGGATTGTATTCAGAATGCATGATGCCAGAACCTGCAGTCATCGTTTGAATCTCGCCTTTTTTTATGATTCCGTGATTTCCTTGATTATCTTTGTGCTCAAGCTTCCCCTGTATCACATAGGTTATGATCTCCATGTCTCTGTGTGAATGTAAATCAAAGCCTGTGGCGGGTTGTACTATATCGTCATTGAAGACACGTAGTGGGCCGTAATTCATCTTGGTTGGATCAAAATAGTTTGCAAATGAAAAGTGATGGATAGTATCAAGCCAGTCCGTAACATTCCTATAATGTTGGTTTGATTTTGTAATTTTTATCATGAGTATATTACGTGATATTGATTATTAAATATGGTAGTAAAATTATACCTAGTGGCTTTTGTATACTATACTGAGTAAAAATTTCTCTACCGAGTAAACAATGATCTAGTCGTTTATTAGAAAATACTGCTAAACTTAAGTATCAAAGACTGTATTCGTAATTTATGATAGATCCTAATGTGCAAAAAACAAGAAGCACAACATTTGAAATTAATGATCTTATAGTAAACAGATGGTCTCCAAGATCATTTTTGCCTGAAGAATTAAGTGATGAAACACTTTTTTCATTATTTGAAGCTGCAAGATGGGCTCCATCTTCATCAAATGGCCAACCTTGGAGATTTATCTTTGCAAAAAGAAATTCACAACACTGGAATGGTCTTTTCAATTTGCTTGTTGATTTTAACAAACAGTGGTGTGTAAATGCCTCTGCTTTGGTTGTTGTACTTGCAAAAAAAACCTTTGAACACAATGGCCAACCGATTAGTACAAGACAATTTGATACAGGCGCCGCATGGGAAAATCTTGCATTACAAGCAGTATCTGAAGGACTGATTACTCATGGTATGGCTGGATTTGATTATGAAAAAGCAAGAAAGGACTTGGCAGTACCTGATGATTATGAGGTTGTTGCAATGATTGCAATCGGAAAAGTTGGTCCAAAGGAAAAGTTATCTCCAGAACTTCAGACCCGTGAAGTTCCAAGTACTAGAAAAC
This sequence comes from Nitrososphaerota archaeon, assembly GCA_028867675.1. Taxonomy (GTDB): domain Archaea; phylum Thermoproteota; class Nitrososphaeria; order Nitrososphaerales; family Nitrosopumilaceae; genus Nitrosotalea. The sequence continues at coordinate 24,733 of JAGWGA010000008.1, forward strand.
CATTATCAGAATTAGTGATGGAAGGCAAGTTTGGAAACAAGGCACAGTTGCCATGACTGATGTAGTACAAATATCTCCAGATGTGACAAGACTCCTTGAGGACAAGAACTTGGCTTTTGTGGCTACCTTGATGAAAGATGGTTCTCCTCAGATAACTCCTACTTGGATTGATCTGGTTGATGAAATGATTATTGTAAATACTGCTGAAGGTAGAACAAAACAAAAAAATGTTTCAAGGGATCCACGTGTTGGCATATCTATAGTTGATAGAAATAATCCATACAACATGGTTACAATACATGGTAAAGTCATTGAACAGACAACTGTTGGTGCTGACAAACATGCAGACAAGATGGCAAAAAAATACCTTGAAGTTGACAAGTATCCATTTGCTGCGCCGGGAGAAAAGCGAATTCTTTTAAAAATTATTCCACAAAAAATATTCCACATGCCACCTCGATTGTAATTGGCACTGCAGATCATTTCTTTTGTGCTAGTCTAGAAAATGATTAATACCTCCATATTGTGAGGTAATTTCATCTTGCCAATTCCGATTAATACGGGTGATACAGCGTGGCTTATGATCGCATCTAGCCTTGTATTACTTATGATTCCTGCATTGGGGATGTTTGAAGCAGGACTTCTAAGGCAAAAGAATGCAGTTTCAGTTTTCATGCAGATCTTCTTTGGACTTGCATTGCTTAGCGTGATGTGGTTTACTGTTGGATTTAGTCTAACATTTGGTCCTGATACTGGTGAAGGGCTAACCGGAAATATGGATTGGAGATTTCTCAAAGGCGTATCTCAGAATGTAGGATTACATTATGCTCCAACAGTACCAGGAGTTTCATTTGCAATGTTCCAGATGATGTTTGCAGTAATTACACCATTAATCATTACCGGTGCTATTGCAGAGAGGATGAAGTTCTCTGCATATGTTTTGTTTATCGTAGCTTGGAGTGCACTGATTTACTATCCTCTTGTCCACTGGATTTGGGGAGAAGGATGGTTACACAAACTTGGTGTTGCAGACTTTGCAGGAGGTATGATAATTCACACTACAACAGGTGTTGGTGGAATTGCCGCTGCATTGGTACTTGGTAGAAGACTTGGATTTGGTCCTGGAATAATGGTGCCACATAATATTCCTCTTGCTGTTCTTGGGTCTTCATTAATTTGGCTTGGATGGTTTGGATTTAATGCTGGAAGTGCGTATTCTGCAGGTTCTCTCTCAGGTGTTACAATAGTTAATACGCAAATGGCATCAGCCGTTTCAGCTCTAATCTGGGTTACAGTATTTTGGCTAAGGACTAGGAAATCCAGTGTTATAGCAGCAATCAACGGTGCAGTTGCAGGTCTTGCAGGAATTACTGCGGCTTCTGGATATGTCAGTGTGGAATATGCTGTGGTAATTGGAATAATTGTAGGCTTTGCATCATCGTTAATGGTTCCAGTATTCAAAGAAAAATTAAAGATAGATGATGCTCTTGATATTGGAGCAGTTCATGGAGTTTCGGGAATTATTGGCTCATTATTGGTAGGTGTATTTGCAAATGATGCAGTTAATCACCTTGGAGTAAACGGCTGGTTATTTGGAAATCCGGGTCAGCTTGGAGCCCAAGCAATTGGAGTCAGTATTGCAGTATTGATGGGATTTGGAGGTACTTGGCTAATTCTAAAAATTATCAAGTCTTTGATTCCAATTAGAGTGTCACCAGAGGTAGAAGAAGCCGGATTGGATATTGAGGAACACGCAGAACGAGCATATTCTGACGAAGAAGAATATGGTAAACTCTAGTGTTGATAATCTAGAATATCTTAAAATACAAAATTCATCACTGGATTACATGGCTGGTTTTGAAAAGGATTGTCCTGTATGCAAGAAAAAATTCACCAGTCTTTTAGAGTACACCAATCACATTGGTATTGATCACAAGGACATATCTCCTGAACAAATATTGAAAATGAATACGGAACAAAAATGGACATTTTCAAACAAATAATATTCTGATGTGCAGACATAGCTGAGATCTTTTTCAGGGCTATGTTATAATATGGCTATCAAAAAGGAAATAATGAAAGACTCTTGGTAAATATTTTGTATTCTGTTATAGTTGGAATAGTTCAGGGCGTAGCAGAATGGTTGCCTATTAGCAGCAAGACCCAAGTCCTTCTAGTTTCTAATGCTTTGTTTGCATTACCTTTGGCAGTAGCTTATGCATTTGGTTTGTTCATGGAAATAGGTTCCGTGGGCTCTGCTCTCATTTATTTTAGAAAAGATGTTTTTTCCCTGTTTAAAAACAGAAAACTCTTGATGTATCTTTTAGTAGTGACTATAGTTACCGCACTGATAGGTGCACCAATTTATCTTATGGTTGAACGCACCCTGCAAGGATCTTACAACGTGGGAATTCCAATGTTGATTTTAGGTGCAGTGTTGATATCTAACGGTTTTTACATCAGACGTTCTAGAACTAATCCAAAAATTGTTAATCTTGAGAACATGACATTGAAACATTATGTTATAGTAGGCATAGCACAAGGAATTGCAGCTCTTCCAGGTGTGAGCAGGTCTGGAATGACAACTTCGACAATGTTACTAATGGGTGTCAAACCAGATGTTGCTTTTAGACTCTCATTTCTTGCATACATTCCTGCAGCAATTGGTGCGTTCATGATTACTGTTTTGTTTAGCAAAACAGAGGTAAAATCTGCAGTAGCAACTATTGATTCAACTGGAATAATGATAGCAATCGCATCATCAGTCATAATTGGATTACTTGTTATATCTTCTCTTCTAAAAATTGCAAAGAGCAACAAAATATACCTAATTAATTTCATACTTGGAGCAATAGCTCTTACAATAGGTACTATTACCACAATAAAATTTGGCTAGAGTTTCTTTAACTTCAAAAGTCCTATTTTGACTCGTCTTCTGATTTCTTTAATAATGCATCAATTTTTTTATTGATTTCCTGTATTGCATCAAATGAAGACTCGTGTTTGTCATCAAAATCTTCAAGTTTCTTTAAAATATCTGTGTGATTCTCCTCCAGATCTTTAATTCGACCTAAAATGTGGTCTTGCTTGATTGACGTGTATTTTTGTCTGTTGTAAATCCACCAGCTGACAATTGCTCCAATTACTGCGCCACCAACAATTCCAAGGTACGTGGAACTGGCATTAGTCATGTCAACACAATTCTTGGAAATCTCTGGCATACATCCCCAAATGTCTAAGACAAAAGGTATTGTCATGATATCTAGAAAGACCATTCATGTTATTTTTACATTGTCTATGAGTATCAATTAACGAGATGGTAAAATAGTGTACTCAAAAATTATGAAATTATGATTTGTTTGTTTTTTTATGATTGTGCTAATTGATTTTATCTAAAAATTCAACTATTGGTTTTTGATATGAAAAATCCTTTAGATAATCGCTTACGGATTTTACTATTTTTGGATATGATTTACCAAATAGGCTTTTGAGCACTTTTACAAGATATTCTGGATGAGTGTAGCAATCAGACAGGCTACTATTGTACTCTTTTCGTAGCTTTGTCTGGACTTTTTCTAATATACTCTTGTCCATTTGTAATAGCGTATGTTCGATAGCCAATACTATGACTATTTTATGCTCATTGCTGATGATGCTCATCATTTTCTTTCCTTTGATATTGCTTGAAAAGAGTATGGCAAAAGTGTAGGATCATCGTTTCCAATTTGGTATTGATCCATGATTTACATGGCCATAATTTTGAAAATTGAGGTAAATGATGCTATGATCGCAAAATAAGAGTTGCGTAGGATTGTTTAGTCAAGAATATTGTTCAATTATATGGAATGATGATGATTATCCAAATGATGGCTGATAGCGATGATATTTCTGATTTTCTAGTAAAAGCACAAGAGCATATTGAGGTAATCAGTACTGAAGATGAAAGAATAAAGATCATTGGAGAAGAACTTGCAAATGATACCGGGAGAGCAATATTTGGAAAAATATCTCAAGGTGTGGCAAGTATAAATGATCTGGCTAAATCCCTCAATATTTCATTACCCCTTGTTAATTGGCATATTAACAGATTACTTGATGTGGGATTGATTAAAATTGAAAAGATTGAGCTTAGCTCCAAAAATAAACAAATGAAGTATTATGGTCCAGTAAAAACTGCATTTGTAATTGTACCTCCAGGAAATCCATCTGAAAACAATGTATCAAAATCTAAAAAAGACGCAATATTTTTACAATTGCGCCATTATCTGGCAAGCATTACCGCATTTGTCATAACTAGTTCTACAATTTATCTTATGGAGAAAAATCAAATGGTAAATCAAAATATTCCTGAAATTGCAAGTAAGAGTATTCCACATACAACTTCCTCGTTACGTGCAGCTGCCCCAATGTTGCAATCTACAACAACTGTACCTACTCAAATTACTCCTGAACCCTCAGGTTTGTTGACAGAACCTTTGATGGTTTTGATTGCAGTCTTGGGTGCAACTGCGGCATTCTTTGGGGTGTTGCTTGGAATTAGAATATTTAGAAAATTTGAGAAAATAAAAAATAGTGTAAAATAATACTTTTGTCAAATTTTGATAAAAAATACATCATATTGATTACTATAATCTAAATTTTTTAAAAAAGTTAAGTTAAAACCGAATTTAATCAAAGCCTATAAACTCTGTTAATATTATACTGTTCATGACTCAGAAAAAAACAATACTTGCAACAATTGCTGCGATTCTAATCGTTTCAACTGCGATATTTGCAAGCTTGGAAATTTCTCAAAAAGATGCCTATGGACAACAGATTAATGTAATTCCTGCATCACGTGAAAGAACAATATCAGTAACGGGTTCAGCAACTACGTCTGTATTGCCAGATTTGGTTACAGTCCAATTCGGTGTTGATACTGAAGCAAAGACTGCACAAGATGCAATCAGTACGAATTCACAGATGATGAATTCTATTGTTAGTGCAGTTGAAAACAGTGGGATAAGTAAAGATGAGATTAGCACATCAGGCTTCTCAATCTATCCAGTATACAATGACTCTGTACCTGATCCGACAATTGGCATACACAAGAGTATTCTAACGGGATATAGAGCTTCAAATACATTGTATGTCAAGACTACAAAATTGGACTTGGCTGGTACTGTAATTGATGCAGCAGTTGGGGCCGGAGCAAATAGAGTAGACAATGTATCATTTTCACTCTCTCCTACAAAACAACAAATCTTACAAGATGACTTGTTAGGAAAAGCAGTCCTCAATGCAAAATCTCGTGCAGAAAAAGCATTGGATCCATTAGGCCAAAAAATAATTGGTGTAAAGATGGTAAATCTGTCTGAATTCAATGCCCCACCACCAGGTCCAATGTACTATGGTGCAATGGCAAGCAGTATGGACAAATCCACACCAATATTTACTTCAAACCAAGATGTAACAACTACTGCAAGTGTAACCTTCTTAATTGGGGATCAGTAGTTTTACATTTTTTATTTTTATTCAATATACTATCTCCAAAAACAAAATGGCAACTGCTGAGATCAAAGAAATTGTATCAAAGATTCTCTAAACAGTAGTCATAAAAATTATCAAATATGGCTTAAAACATCTGTGTTATAATACGATAAAATGAAAATTTTGAATTAAATATGTGATAATTAAAACATATGATGAAAAATTTCATATATAATGAGCACGTAATATTTGAGTGGAAAAAGCATATGTCGTGATTAACTGTGAATTGGGAGCAGAGGGCGCAATAATTGAGGAGGCAAAATCTATTGATTGCGTAAAAGAAGCAATGGGTGTATTTGGTAACTATGACATCATACTCAAACTCGAAGGTCCAAATGTTGATGCAATTAGTGAGACAATTGCAAAAAAAATACGCAAACTTGAAAAAGTAAACTGTACTACAACTTTGATGTGCGCTAACTAATGTCTTCAAGGACATAGAAAAAAATTAAAGCGCTTGGTTATTTTTGAATCTGATAAATATACTAAATGCATTTTAACCTGTAACTCGTATTTTACCCATAATGGAAATAATGGGAAGGGGTCCTATTCAACTAATTCAAGAAATGCCCTATTACTTTCATATATTTAGCAAATTTGCAGGGTACAAATTATTTCATAGAAAAAGTCCATTGTATGGTTCTGCTGATATAATCAATGTGTGCAACTTGCACTGTACTCACTGTTATTGGTGGTTAAATCGAAAAGAAAATGAGGAACTGACTTTAGAACAATGGCAAAAAGTAATAGATGAAAAATTCAAGAAAAAACATGTCTTTATAATCACTCTAGTTGGGGGTGAGCCTACTCTTAGGCCTGAAGTAATAGATTTGTTTGTAAAACAATTCCCAAAAAGAATCTGTATTGTAACTAATGGCACCCTGCCACTGAAAAAAATCAAAAATCTTTACTTTTATTGGATCTCAATAGATGGCACAAAAGAAGTTCATGACAAAATACGCGGAACTGGTTCGTGGGATAAAACAAGAAAACATGTCCTAGATTATGTACAAACTAATGGTGAAAAAGCATGGAAAGATATCTGGATTACCATGACAATCAATTCTCAAAATTATCATACTGTAAAAGATGTAATGGAAGAGTGGCATGACCATGCCAATAAAATTGGATTTCAGTTTCATACTCCATTTATGAAAAATGACCCTCTCTGGCTATCGTTTGGCCCTGAGAGGACAAAGGTAGTTGATGATATCATATTGGCAAGAGACAAGTTTGATGATGACTATATCATAAATCCGGACAGTCAGCTCGAACTTATGAAGAAAAATTGGGGTGGAAAAGGCACTGTTCCTATAGATTGTCCCACCTGGGCAATTATCTCAGTTGATCACATGGGACGAGAAAAGAAACCTTGCTGTATAGGCAGCGCCGAGAGTTCTGCAATGAAACCAATATGTGAAGAATGTGGTCTTGGTTGCTATTCTGTTCTGGTCGGATATGGAATGAAGGGATAAACTAAATTCTATAATTCTTTCTTGGAAGAATTCTTGTCAGTATAATTGTAAATGAAAAAATTAACAAAAGTACTAGAATTGAGGTATAAGGAAACTCTGGAACAACAGGTGGACTTGATACAACTCCTGGAAACTCTGACTCGGCAAAGCTGTTTCCATTTAGATTCTCAAATGCTATAGTTATTGGCCCTGTATAGTTTGCTGGCATTGGGACACTTACTATGCTTGCAGAACCATCACTATTTGTTTGTCCACTGGTATGAAAGACCGAACCCATCTTTCCTGCAATTATAGAAAAGTCATAGCCTATCGAGTCTACTGTCTTGTTGATTAGATATGGATCTAAGACCTGAAATCTAAACTTTGTTGTAGTACCTGGTAGAATCTTTGGCGGATCCCAGCTTAGACTTACCTTGTACTGGGCATTTCTTGTATATTGTATAATTGGAAATCCTGTTTCATTACTGGGCGATACTGTAAAGTCCATCTCTTGTTTTTGATTTTGTTGCATCTTTGCAACATTTGCTAAATCCTGCTTGTATAGTATCAAATGAACAATTCTCTCATCTGATGAATAATCATCGATGCTAATTGCTTTATCGTTTAATTTAACTCCATTAACCTGAGCATCATACTTTGTAACAATAAAATCACTAAATGTTCTTGGTATCTTGATTTCTTGGTGAACTACTGATACTTGCTTTACGTTATCGTCTGACCAATCAAATGGCATAGAAAAACTCATTACTTGTTTGTTTGAATCATACTGGAAATTACCTATCTTATCATAAAATGCAATTATGGTGACATTTTGTTTTCCATACTGATTGTCATATGTCTGATAATACTTTGTTTCTGGAATGGATATTGCGGCATTGTATGATTTGCTTACTTGGTTGTCATATGAGCCCATAGTAAGTATCTCGATTTTGAATCGATACAATCCACCTTCGTTAAAAATTGGACCCTTTACATCATAGCTACCACTATGTGAGCCTGTAATGCCTGAAAGAATTCCTCCTGTTTCATCAACTGAAATATCTCCTGAGGGTTCGGGTGTCATATTTATGAGGAAATTTCCATTATCGCTTTTGAAAATGTGACCAAAAAGAGAGTTGTCATCTTTGAATGCGGCAATTGAAAGCGTGACTCCTGGAATTGGTTGCTGACTATTTACATCTAATAGGGCAAAGTTGACTTGAGTCCCTACATGAAAGTTGTCAATTAAAAATGGCGATGAATTTATGGATAAAGTCACATTTCTATTTCCAATTATTGATGGAGGGAGGGTCTCACTTGCTAAACCATCCCCATAAGCTGGTATTACTACAAAGCTTACTAGAACAAAAAATGCTACAATGAATTTTAATCCCTTCAATTTGATTACCTACTCCAACTGTAATTATAGAAGCATGAAAACGTATCTCTACTCATGTTCATTTCAAGTTTTATTTGCTTTTCTTGTACTTTTTCTATCTATGAAAAAGACAAATATGCCTATTACAAAAATAATGATACCTATTTTTCCAAGTAGTAATAGAGAATTACTCCACCATACTAGATGATAATTTGTATCTGCTACTAGGCTTGAATGTGTTGGATTATTTGTAACTATTAGGTTAAGTATGGAATTTCCAAAAAAATTTCCTACTATGAATAAAATCACACCGCTGAGTAATATCGCATAGCTTCGTTGCATTTTATTTCCTATAAATTATCAAGTTGCGGTTAGAGACATAAATGTGATGATGTGGACTATAATTATACGCTAATTTTTGATATGAATTCAATTTCTATAGATTTGAGAAAATATCTGCAAAATTGTATGCAGTTCTTTCAAGTATGAGCGGATTGTATTTTTGAATTATCTCGTTTACCATACATTCATTTTTCAAAAAGTATAAGCGCTTTGACTCTATTATTCTGATTTCTATTATTTTATCTTCAACAAGTTTCCCAAGGAATGTAGAAACAGTAGAAGGAGATTTTCTAACTTTTAGAACTATTTCATTAAATGAAAGTGTCTTGCCACCAAGTAGAGATAACAGGATATGTTTTTGGGTGTCTCGCCTAAGGCTTGAAATTAGGTTTGATTCATCCTCTGTAACACAGAGGGGGTAGAATCTAGTCTCACCTGACTTTCTATCTATTTTTATACTACCGTTTTCTTCTAACTTTCTAACATGATAACTCATGACCCCATTTTTCAATCCTGTCTTCCTCATTATTTCTCTAAATTTTATTCCTGGATTTTTTTCAATGATGTTTGTGATTTCAAAACTTCTATCCATCTTAATCTCTCCTAAAAACACTTAGTGCAAACATGCCTAATGTACATAATGCAAGAAGGTGTCCTATCTCATCAGCTGATACTGCACCAAGATAGTATGTATACTGCCATGCTGCATCAATTACTGAAAATACTTCTGATACTGCAAATAATGCAAATGCTATCATTGTAAACAATAATCTTCTAGTTCTAATTCGTGTATATGCCAGCGCTGAAATTATTGTAAGAAAACTAGCAATTGAAACTCCGCTAAGGTGTAATAGTATGTGGAAAACTTGGAATTTGTGAAATACATGTGGTAGTATAACTGGTATTGCCAAAATTCCGATTACAGAAAAAATAACAACTGCAAAGATCTTTGGTCTGTTTTCTAAAAGTTGACCCTCTCTTAACATAGAAATTTTATGTCATTTAGAAATTTAAACGAACTGGTACAATCATAGAACAGAATTATAGTTTTTTGAAAATATTTAGAATTCTTCTATCTTACGTATTTGGCCTGAGGCTTTTCTAAGATCAAATATGCCTTTACAATAGAAAAAGGCTACGACAACTAACAGTCCTGTAATGGCTGGAGCAACAATCTGGGCATAGTCAAAATCTAGTTTTGGAATCCCTGATGTAATGTTTGACTGGATGTTTTGTGGCTGTCCTGCACTAATTGTTATTGTTCCAAGTGCATTTGCTCTTTCTTCTGCAAATATTACATTTCCTTGTGAATCCAAAGTTAGCCATTGTATCCATGTGTTTGAAGATGGAATATTTTTCTCAAGTATATTTCCAGTTCTAGGATCTATTATTGTAATTTTATCAATAGTGTGCTGAGCAACCCAGAGGTTGTTATACTTGTCAAAGACCATTCCATATGGCAAATCATCTGGAGTGGGGTCAAGTTGTATTTTCTTGAATGTCTTTAGTAGTGGGTCAAAGACTGATACTGCATAGCCTTCATGCTCTGAAATGTAAATTTTGCCTGTTTGAGAATCAATGGCAATTCCAGTTGGACCTTTCATGGTGTAATTTCCTGATGGTGTGAATTCTGTTACTGTGTAATTTGAAATATCTACACTTGCAACCTTTCCAATCCCCTCTGCAATCCATATTTTGCCAGCCGTATTGTCTATTGCAATTCCAAGAGGATCTGAAAATTTAGATAATTTTATTGAATCAAACTTTGTAGTCTTGGTATCAAATTTTAATAATTCATTTGTATTTGATGTAATCCAAACTGTATCGTTTTTATCAATTGCAATATTTGTAAGAATTCCTTGATTTGGAATGGGATAATCTTGATTTGAATTATCATCTGGGTTGTAATGTCCTAGAACTTTTCTTTGGTAATCGATATACCACAAGGTATTATGTGAATCCATTGCCATGTAGATGACACTATTCAAGCCGTCAATTTTATGTTCAGTATACTTGTTTGTAGTTAAATCAAAATCAAGTATCTTGCCACTTTTTATGGTGGTGTCACCAACCCATATCTTGTTTCTACTATTGTCGTATATTGGATACCTGGGAGTACTGCTATTTCCTGGAGTCTTGTATTCTTTGATGTCTAATTGCAGGTTGTCTAACTTTGGTTTTACAAACAAGTCGTAAGAAGATACCAAATTGAGAGTGTTTTCTTTATTTTGTACTCCTTCAACTCTGACAGTCCAGTGTCCTGGAAATCCAAAGTCTGTACTGGTAGAAAATACTCCAGTGGATGTCTTGTTGGTATCAATTGTGATTGGCCCTATTCCGCTATCTGTCTGTGTAAGTTTGAGCTGGACAGATTTCATATCAATTAGATTTTTACTTGAATCCAAAAATGATATTTTAAAGTCATTAGTTCCTGTTACAAATGGGCTCATTGAAAGAATTATTCTACTTCCATTTTCAATAAATCTTGTTTGTGAGAATTCTTGTACTGTTGAGATATCGTTTGTGGTTAATGCAAATACTTTGTTTTGGAATGATTGTAGTTGACTTTGGAACTCACTTGAGGGCAAGCCTGAATCTACTAATATGGCTACTGTGGCAACAAGTGCAATTCCGATAAATGCTGACATCTTTATGCTTTTGTTAAAATTATTTACAATTGATTTTGCATCCAAAGTAATACTTTGCATGTTTGTATTTTTAGAAATTGCAAAGTATGCTCTGTTACTGATGAACATATGGTCATATGCGCCAAAGGCTATCATGACAGCAGCAAGTGAGAGTTTTATTATGAGGATTTTACCATAAAATGAAGCCAGGGTCAGAGCAAAATTTCCTTCTATTGAGTATAGCAAAAATGGACCTGTAATTGTAACTGCCCCCAAGACCGAAATTACAAGTGTTGAAAATCTTGGAATGACAAGTGAAAGAGTTGATAGGCTAAGATTAGAACTTGTTATTTTTCTTAGATGTGGCATTACTACAAATGCAATATAGATTATTCCTCCAATCCACAATGATGCAAATACGTTGTGGACAAAATCAAGCAAAAGCGGAGCTATCTTGCCTGTAGCAGCCCCATGACTAATTAGGCTTGTAGTAAGTAGAACAAAAAAACTTACTCCGAGTAATATTGCACGATACCATATGGATATGATCGAAGGCGTTTTTTTTATTTTATGATATGCTGCAATTGTTAATCCGAACAATATCGATGATGCCATCATCCTTAGAATCCACATGTTTCCAAATTTTGTAGATATTGCATCTAAAATGCTAGCATTTATGGAATATGCTTGGACTATGATCATTGCAAAACCCGATGCTAAAATAACAATCGCGCCGATAATTGATAATTTGACCATGGAACTTTCAATCTTGATTCTAGTTTCAGATAATGCATCTCTAAGATTGGAAATTCTGGATATTGGGCCCCATAACCACAATGATGTTGCAGCAATTCCTGCTACTATGACTTGACCCAAAAGAGAGGGAAATCTGGCAACTGCTTCTGGTATTGAAATCTCTTGATAGTTGTTAGTAGTAGATGTTACAATATTCTGAGGAACTGCTTGGCCTACTCCAAAGACATATGCATTTTCTGTAACATGCCCGTCTGTTTGATCAAGGACTTTGGTTGATACTGTATAGATTCCATTCTTCAGATCTAGAGGAAGTGATACACTTAGTGTGGTCTGATCACCACTGATGTATTGTTGATCTGCTAACTGGATTTGTTTTCCATCTGAATCTAAAACTTTGAGCTGGCTAAATCTGATATCTACAGGATCACTAAAGTAAACATCCACTTTAGTTGGTGGAGTTGACAGCGATTGTGAAAATGCAGGATCACTTTTTGTTATAAATGCATGAGCATAAGATTTTGGAATACTTGGAATTACTATGATTGATGAAATTACTACAATGATCAACACTGCAAGTAATTTATTTTTGTTATCTAGTTTGATCATTTGACGCAAGTTACAAATCTTTGATTTACTATATTGCTCTTGCTCAATTTATGGTACAAACATCGAATACAATTTTTTGATTTGAATTTTTTTAGAACTATGTCTCATATTCGACCCTTGTACTATAAGACTTTTAAATGACTAAACAAAATGCTTACTCGTGAATCATAAATTAGTTGCAGTATTCATAATTGGAATTATTGCATCTGGTTTAATCTATACTCATCCTGCTTATGCTCATAATTTTGGTGGAGATGAAAGTGCTTCATGGCTTGCTAAAGTGTCAGAGATAAAAACAGAAGCAAACTTAATTTCAAAACATGTTGGTCAAAAGGACGTGATTAGTTACTATTCTGATGCCTTGAGTGAATACTGGAATGCAAATGATACAAGGGAAATGGGTGAGCGAAATACTCTGTTGGCGACAGAGATTCCGACCACAATTAATGCTACTATCTCGGATGCACAAGCCGGAAATCAAAGTTCAGTTAATGATGATGTTACAACACTTGGTGGCTATCTAGATGAATCTATTCCAGTTCGAGTTGATAGTGATAAACTTAACAATTCAACTGTACAAGCATTATCTGTTACTTTTGTATTAAAGGAATCTTTGGAGAAATATGGCGATGCAATTAATGCAACTGTTGATCTTAACAACATGTCTCAGATGAACATGAATATGTCATCTGAAAGTACTATGAAAGGAATGTCATCTGGTACGTCAATGCCTGCTACTGTTGTAGACCAAAACAAGTACGAAAATGCTATAGGGCTTGCAACTGCCGCCCAAAATATGTTCACCGACGTCGCAGCAAAGAATCCTGACAAATCTGACGCTAATGGGAAAATATCAACTGCATTTACTACACTTCTTCAGGATCTAAATGGCAAAGCAGATGCGCAAACCATAATGAACGATGTACACGTTGGCATACATCCTGTATTCATTGATGGCTATGGATTAAAGCTAGTGTCTCCAATACCAGAATTCCCATTGCCTGCTGTATTGATTATAATATCAATTGCAGGTGTTGTGGTAGCAACTAGATTCAAATCAAACCTTGGATTCTAAATCCTATATACATGACTAGAAAATTCAAACAATTTCTTATTCCTTCTGTATTACTAGTGCTTGTTGCAACAATTGTATTTGTTTCGCCACTTTCTGTCAAACCTGCAGAGGCTCATATCACCAAAATCTTTGGGAATTATCTAGTTGAGGTCGGATGGGATAACGAACCAGTATACACAGGATTAGTAAATGCAGCTCAGGTGACAATAAAGAAAGGAAGCGGAGATAGTGCAAAGCCTGTCATTAATGCTTTGAAAGATGTGCAAATTTCACTCAAGTATGGTAGTGTAACAAAACCTCTTGACTTTCTACCAAGCAGTACTGTGGATGGTCAGTATCATGCACCGCTGATTCCAACTAGGGTCGGAACATATAGTCTTGTATTCAAAGGTACTATAGAAAACCAAATTATTGATACCGAAATCCAGCTAGATGATGTTGCAAGTGTTGATGCGTTGAACTTTCCACCATCTACAGGCTCGTCAGCAGATAATGCAAATGTGGGCCAAGTGGGAACGGTACTAAATCAATTAACTAATGATATCGAAGAAGCAAAAAATAATGCAGATGCTGCAGCCAAGAGCGTCTCAAACGTGGCACAGTCTTTTCAGGAAGTAAAAGATACAACTGATAGATTATACATGATAAGCATGACTGGAATTGGTATTGGTATTGCCGGAATTGTGATTGCAGTAATATCGATTACTCGTAATAAACAACAAAACTAATCTTTTAAAAATATTTTATAAAATCAGTTCATAGGTGTTATCATAAATCAATTATCAAAAATGATATTCTTCAAAGTCTATAATAATCTAAAAACCAACATTAGTACATGGCAAAAAATTATTCTAGCATACTGGTTCCACTAGACGGTTCCGAGTATTCTAAAAGAGCATTAGATGAAGCAATAGAAGTATCCAAAAGACTTGATTCGCAACTTGAACTTCTTCATGTTGTTTCAGCATCTGCAATACAGCCAACTGGGGTTGTTCTTTCAGGTGTAATCAAAGGAAAAGGAGCTTCCAAAGCAGTCGATGAATTTGTAAAAAAAGCACTCAGTGGAGCACATGGTTTCATGCAGGAATGTGTTGCATATTGTAAGAACAAGGGAGTAAAGGCAAGCTACAAAGTAGTAACTGAGAGTCCTGGTAAAGCAATACTTGATCAGGCAAAAAGAAGCGAGAGTGATCTCATTATAATGGGAAGCCAAGGACTACGCGGAATTAAAAAAGTCAAAGTTCTTGGAAGTGTTAGTAGACAAGTATTGGAGAATGCTTCCTGTCCTGTAGTCGTAGTTCACTAGACTACAAATCTTATTTTATTTTTAATTCTGAATACAATAGGTGTGACTAGGTTTTGGAAATCCTAGTCTATTTTATTTAGAATGTTGTGTATTATGTGATTAGTAAGAATTTGAAGTGCAAAGGAATTTGCTATAGGTTTGCGGCAAAAAAACCATTGGGAGGATATAGGTTTGCAGTGGGACAAAGGCCTTGTTCGGTATGTGGAATATTTGTGGATTCATTATTGATTGGGATACGCTGTCCATGTTGTAATAATAAATTAAGATTAAATTCAAGAAACGCAAAATCCAGAAAAAATAGATTCAATCTGCCTCATTTTCCAACTATACAAAATACAAGTAATTTAATAAAATCTACAAATTCTAATATATTAGAATCAGGTCAAGTGTTAACAGCTAAACTAGTTTTAAATAAGTAAAAGAGGCTAATTGGAGTAGTATTAATGCAAAACAAAGACTCGCACCAAAAAGAGGAAAAACCAGTTAACGAAAAAGAAGTAAAGGTAGATGAAAAACTAGTTCAGATTATCATCGATCATTCCTCCGATGTATCACTTGATGACTTTCAGACAAATGACAAGAAAGTTTTATCAATATTAAATCAAGACAGTGATCTTAACGGTAGTCAATATACATTCAACGGTCTTGTACGAAAACTTGGAATTCATCAGCAAAGCTTGGCCCGTTCATTGCATAGGCTGGAAAGTGCAGGCCTAGTACAAAAAACAGATTATGGTTACAAGCTTACAAAGAATCTTGATTCAATTCTTGTTAAAAAGTCTAGAATTGACCTTGAGAATCTGTCAAAAAGGATCTCACACCAGTATACCCCGTTTGAACAGATTATTCAGCTATACCTCCCAACCACTATTCCAGTAGAAGATGTTGTGAACAAATTGCTTGGAAAATGGTTTGGTACATTGCGCTGGATGGGGATAGTTGAAGGGGATGGAGGATATGTGTTACAATGGGCAAGTAATGACAAGTATCATGTCAACCTAAAACTGGTATCTCGATATGCTATAGTGGAAAGCGACGCTCAGGGAGCAGTACTAAAGTCCGAAGCTACTATTAACGCACACCGAATACTTGAGCAAATTACAAAACTACTCAAAGAGGGTCAAGGTAGACCTGATGAGAAAAATGACTTTGGTTCTTTTAGTCAGTATAATTAACTGCAATTCTATACTCTGTAATTAAAATAACTTAGTGCCATTTTGTGATAACATGTAACAGAACTAGTGTTACAAGCATCACACCTAGAATGAATTGAGAATGAACTAGTCTTACAAAGAACTTTGTATTGTTTCCTGATGCATATTTGAGAATTATTCCACTTAGCATTGATACTGTCATTACGACAACTAATGATAATGATATGTAATCTAAACCTCGTAAAAGTAGATATCCATGAAATAGTCCTAAAAGAAAACCTATGGAATTTAGTATGATATGAAAGTTCAATATTTTGGAATACGTTGAAGCTAAATTTTGTGAACTACCAGAACCTACCAATACTTTCATTGGAATCATTTTTCTTGCCAACTTGAATGATGTCAGAGCAAGATTAGCTGCCAATCCGCATCCAATTGATGCCCAACCAATATTGACTGCAGTACTGGATGCTTTACCATTATCTGCAAATGCCATGGCCGGAACAAATACAAGTGCTGCTATCATTACTATTTTAAAATATGAACTGGATGTGTAATGCATAACGTTACACCGTTTTCTTCACTGCAAACTTTCTCCGAGTCTTGTAAACTTTCCATGCTGAATGAACTATGATACTTGTTATTGCAAAAATGGTAATCCATAGTACAAGATCTAATTTTGCAGGGTTCATTGTATTTTGATTATTTCCATTATATGCTACTTCAGACGATGCAGGATTATTTGCAGTGATTCCATTTTCACCGTTTGCTTCACTTTCTGTTTCAGCATGTGCGATATTGGTTGAAACTCCTGAAAGCACTGAATTATCGTATGTAGTCATGCTTGATGTGGTAGCGTTTGGGCCAGTATTGGATTGGAGATTAATTGAATTTCTGTTTGAAACTGCATTCTGGGCAATAATGGCGGAATTTGTCTGAGGTTTAATCTGAGACTGTGTTGGACCTTGATTATTCAGAG
Organism: Nitrososphaerota archaeon; assembly: GCA_028867675.1. Classification (GTDB taxonomy): domain Archaea; phylum Thermoproteota; class Nitrososphaeria; order Nitrososphaerales; family Nitrosopumilaceae; genus Nitrosotalea. The sequence goes on from JAGWGA010000008.1 coordinate 41,939, forward strand.
GTGTTCCTCCTGAACTAGGATTTTGCAAAATTGCCCCATGATGTAGACGAAAGTGATTGTGTATGTGATATTGTACTGGAGAAATTGTATTTTGTACTGGTAATTGATTTTGTAATGCTTGCATTTGATTATCATCTGAATCTGCATATGCTGTAGATAATCCAATGGTGGAAAATGTTAGCACACTAAAAATTACAAGAAAGAGTTTTTTATTTTGGATTAGTTTGTTTATGTTCATTTGGAATCCCTTTGACATTTCTTTAATAAAGAATTTCTACACATTGTTCAGTAACAATGTTGTTCAATTGTACAATTTTTTGTGTTGATATTTTCATTACATGTTAACTGAAGTTCTAATTTAATTGCCTAACTACTATTCCTACAAATGGAAATGGTAGACAGTATATTATATCATAGAGAAAATAATTTGTCATGAACAAAAAAGTTCTAATAGGAATTGCAATTGTGGCGATAGCAAGTGCAATTGCTGTTGTAGGTCTTAAGGGAACTTTGGGAGACAAGGCAGTAGGATTGCCTGGTGAAGACAAGGTGGAAAACACTTTGAACATTCAAGAAAAAAATACCTCATCAAGTGCATCTCCACAACCAAACACACCTAGTACAAGTGAAGCAAAAGAATCTGGTCCATAGTACTGTCATTACATGTAGATAACATGTTTGACAATGCCCAATTTTCTCACTAAAATGTGGTCAGTACTCTTGTTTTAAAAGATAAAAGAATTATTGATAGAATCGAGATTACAAGTACAACTGGTACAACAGGACCAAACTCTGGAACAGTTGCTGTAATTGCATTGGTTTGTGTAACAACGGATCCATTAATTTTTGCACTGGCTACAATATTGAACTCTCCAGATGTTGCTGTTGTGGGAATCTTAAACTGGAGCACAAAATTACCGTTTTGATCGGTCTGTATGGTTCTAATTATTATCAAGTTTCCAGTCAAATCTTTGACTTGGATGGCAACAAGTTGTCCCGGCTGGCCGCTTATCGTTCCCTTTAGTTCTACTGTATCGCCTGGAAGATAAGATGCCTTGTCTGTAGCCAAGGTGATTGTCTGACTCTCCTGTGCAAATGAATTTGAAAATGACAATGTTACTGTAAATACTACAACTAGGAACAAAGATGAAAAAATATTCATATTGTTTCCAGAGCGGTTTGTCAAAAAATAACATTTCATAAAATCATCCATGTCCATCTGATATTTAGCCAATCCGAATGATTGTTAACTTAAATTTTAGCTAGTCTATTTTTTGCATGAGTTTTTCTCTGCATTATTTAGAGTTTGGGTAGAATTGATTAGTTTCCTAATCATTTGTATACAAATCATCACTAACAATGTTCCAGAACAAAGTGTCACAATTTTTTATTAATTCATTTGCATACTGAGAGCATGAATACAAAAATAATATTCATTTTTTCACTTGCAACACTTTTAATTTTCTCACAGATCGCTCTTCCCAATTCTTTTGCAGATAATACTGGTATTATTTCTGGAACTCCAAATCAAAATGCAACTTCTACAACTGCAACTTCTACAACTGCAACTTCTACAACTGCAACTTCTACAACTGCAACTTCTACAACTGCAACTTCTACAACTGCAACTTCTACAACTGCAACTTCTACAACTGCAACGACCACATCTGCTCTACCTGTGACAGATCAATCTTCTACTAATCAATCAACTAATTCTTCAGCTCCAACTCAGCCAGCTCCAACTCAATGGTCCAGAGGTTCTACATCATCATCTCAAACTCCATCAGATGGTAATACGTCTAACCAGAGTACATCAAATTCTAATAATTATATTCATACACATGGTCAAAATCCTCCATCTCGAACAACATCGGGACAAAGTCAAATGAATAATAATTCATTTGAAGCAAGAATCCAACACTGGCTCTTGGCTTATCACCAGTCTGCATATGATAACAGAGTTCCAAGTTACACCTCTCAATATCAACAATATTCTCCATCTCAAACAATGACCAGACCTACCAGTACTACTGTAGCACCAAATTCTGCAACATCAAATGGCGGTCAAGTAACATTTACTGCAACAGTTACTGATAGTTCTAGCTCTAATACTCCGACCGGCACTATATCCTGGAGTGACGGAGGTGTTGGAGGAACATTTGGCTCAACTACTTGTCCATTATACTCTGCAAGTTGTACAGTATCATACACTCCGTCTGTAAACTCCCCAAGTTTAGTAACAATTACTGCAACCTATGGTGGAGATAGTGTACACCAAGCCAGCTCTGGTTCATCATCTCTATCGGTGGATGTAACACATAGTACCTCTACAACTATCACACCAAACCCCGCAACTGTTACCTCCAATGGGCCAGTTACATTTACTGCAACAGTTACTGATATTTCGGAATATTCCAATACTCCTACTGGAACTATATCGTGGAGTGATGGAAATGCAGGTGGTGTATTTAGCCAAACTTACTGCTACATATCATCTAGCAGTTGTACTGTATCATACACTCCATCAATAAACTCACAAAATTCTGTTACCATTACTGCAAACTATGCAGGAGATGGTATACACCAAGCCAGCTCTGGCACCACATATCTCTCAGTAAATGTAATTCACAGTACGACTACGACTATTGCACCAAACCCTGTAACGATTACTTCTGGAAGTACCATCACCTTTACAGCTACGGTACATGATGTATCTAGTCCATATGCCACTTTACTTGGTATTGTATCCTGGAGTGATGGAAACGCAGGTGGCGTGTTTAGTCCAAGTACTTGTATTCTTTCAAATAACAACTGTTCATTAACATATACTCCACCATCCAATCTACCAAGTGACATAACCATAACTGCAAATTATGCTGGAGATTCGGCACACTCTGCAAGCTATGGGACATCATCGGTGATACCTTCATCATTGACTCCAACATCTTCTCTTACACTAGCGTCGTATACTTCATCGAACATTCAAACTGACAAGACATCATACGTCCCAGGAAACACTGTGACAATTACAGTAAATCCTCAAGGTGCACAAGAAGGACAAAATGTTGCCATACTTGTAACTGATCCATTATCAAATATCGTTGCATCAAGAACAGCTCAAGTTGATTCTCAGGGTAATGCTAAACTTTCAATAGGTTTACCGTTTAATGCACAAGCGGGCATTTACAGAATTGTTGCAAGTGCCCTTGTTAGTGGGAATTATTTGAATTATCCTGCAGAATTTACGGTGGTATCTCAAACTTCCCAGTCTTCTGGAGTATCTATTGTATCTATACAACCAACAGACCAACAAGGAGACAAAACTGTAACAGCATTTAGCAAAGGTACCACTAGTTATGCTAAAGTTGTCTTGTCTTCAAATTCCACCCAGACTGCTCTCATTACAGTCAACCTTGTGGGCTCTGATGGGACTAGTCTAGGTGTAGGCTCTGTCAAGACATCGCTTGGTGCTGGAAATAGTGAAATTGTAATATCGTTTTACATTCCAAGCAATGCAAGCATTGGGACTGGGAACATCTATGCCGATGCATATTCAGACTGGCCAAGCAATGGTGGAATACCTCTCACAGCAGAGACTTCATCTTCTGTAAGTATTGGATGATGAACATTTTCTGCCAAATTTTACTAAAATTAATTTAACATCTACTCATTTTGTATCAATCCCAGTCCTAATAATTTAAAATGAAATTGTTATCTTACATGCAAGAATCTGCTGTTAGGGAAATAATGACGGAATTTGTTCAGACTATTCCAACTGGGTCTACTATAATGGAGGCAGCTCAAATAATGACAAAGGGAGGAATCGGATGTGTCGTTGTTACTGAGAAGGGAAATCCAATAGGAATGTTAACTGAGAGAGATATTGTATCTAAAGTAACATCACAGGATCTAAATTCTTCCAAAGTACTTGTGGAAAAAATAATGTCACGACCAATCATAACTATTGATCCAAACGAGATTATTGATGAGGCGGCACTTATGATGTCCATCTATGGTATTAGGCGTCTCGTAGTTGTTGGAAAAGATGGTATATTGTCAGGAATTATTACTACCACAGATATTGCATCATGGATTTCAAGAAACAAAGATTACAAAAATAATGCTCTAAATGCTATAGTAAAACTACATGATACAGAACATATTCCGTATCAATAGGATGTAATTGAATTTACATTCATGTGTTGGTATTTGATTTTTTTATTATTGTGATACCGCCATCGAAAATAGACTTGTTTGCAATAATTATGTCACGGTCTCCATCTAGAATGGTTGTAAATCTTGGAGTTATTTTTACAACAGTGCCAGAAAATTTTTCTGAACTAGTTGACAATTCTATTCTATCTCCTTCAACAAAAGGCAGTTCCGCCTTTAGTGGCCCTTCTCTTAGAATACGTACGTTTCCCTGAATTATTGCAGAATTTGGAACAAAATATTCTGTTCCTTGTTCTGTATCGATTTTTGTATAAAGCATGGTTATGTCAATAATCTCTCCATGCACGTTGTCATTTGCTATGAATACTGAATCTCCTATCTTTGCAGGAAATGTGGTAAGCATTAGTGCACCAGAAAAAATATTTCCAACTATGGTTGAAAATCCAATACCTACAACTATTGCTGCAACTCCACCTCCAATGAGAATTGTTTGAAGCTGTACATTCCATATGTATAGCAGTATTAGCGAGTCAACTAGTGAAATAATTACAATTGAAAAAAATGAGATGCTTGAAGTAAAATGACTTGGAATCTTTGTTGTAGCATTTTTCAAAATACTTCTAATTGCAGAAATTATTACAAATGATACTGCAATTGTGATTAATGTCTCTCCTATGATGATGTGATTGTGTTTTAATCCAAGGTCTGGAGCAAAAAAAATCTCAAATAATGCAATGCTTACTCTGACTGCAGCAATTAGTAGTATTGTCTTTAATACTAGATATTTGATGTCTTTACCAAGTGATTTTTTATTTGGATCTAGATTCTGGTCTTGTTTAGTCAATACTGGTTATATTTTCTTCAAAGTATTTGTATTTATCAAATACCTTAGATTCTGATCTTTAATGCCTGGATGTATTCCTCAAATCTCTGTAGTTCTCTAAAAAATATTATTCCTTTTTCTGTGATGGTGTAGACATGATTTCGCTTGTCCTTTCTTGACTCCATTAGACCAAAACTAATCAATTTTTCACACTTTTCAACTGCGGTATAGTGGGACAAGTTTGCAACTCTTGCTATGCTTGAAATTCCTATTCCTTGATTGCCGTATTCTGTTGTTGCCTGCAGAATATCTGAGATTATTCCAATCTCTGCTCTATACTGTTGTTTTGACATGAGGTGAGTTGGTGATTTGGTTAATAAAAAATTGTGACACTTTGTTCACTAACAAAGTTAGCTAAGGCATTATAATCCCCTGTTATACTGTTTTTTGAAGATGAGCATAACTGTAAAAAAAGATAAGAAAATTTTGGTCTTATCCTTTGTAGCTGCGGCTGCTACTGTAATTGCTGGAATAATGCATCTACAAATGACTCCTGGTTCGTTATCTCATAATCTGGGAGAAGGAATTTTGTTTCTAGTTGGTGGCATACTCCAAGTCTTTTGGGCAGTTCCTGTCATAAAACGATGGGGAAGAATATGGCAAGTAATTGGGATTGTAGGAACTACAGTATTTTTCATTTTATGGTTCTCAGATAGACTCCATCTCATGCCTGAAGGAAATGAAATGCATGGTGGCAACTTTCAAGGTCCGTCACACTCGGGTAATTTCTCCGGAGGTAATGTGCCTGAAGGAGGATTTTCAAGAGGTGGTCATGCACCTGTGGGAATTGGGGCCCAAATACTTAGACAGCCAATTGAGATATGTCAGATCATATTCATTGGATCGTATATTTCTCTAAGTGTATTGCTTTCAAAACAGAAAAAAGCAGACAATAAGTCGCCTGAAAAGGTTACTGAAAAATAATCTAATGTAATAGTTCTATAATATCCCACGAAAGGTAAGTTCTTAGAGTTCTAGTTGTGTAGTATAACAAATGAAGTCTAAAATTGGAGACGAGGCAATCGCACTTCATAAAAAACTACGAGGAAAGATTATTGTCAAAGGCAAGATCTCTGTTTTAAAAAATAATAAAATTAAACTAATTTACACTCCTGGAGTTGCAGCCGTCTGTGAAAAGATCTATCGCAATCCAAACCTAAAATATGAACTAACATCAAAATGGAATAATGTAGCTATAGTGACAGATGGTACAAGAATTCTTGGTTTGGGAAACATAGGTCCTGATGCAGCTTTGCCTGTAATGGAGGGAAAGTCTGTTTTGTATCAAGAGTTTGGGGGAGTCAGTGCATTTCCAATCTGTCTTAATACTACAAAGAAAGATGAAATCATAACTACTATACGGGCAATCGAACCAGTATTTGGTGCAATAAATTTAGAAGATATTGAATCACCCAAAGTTTTAGAAATCTCCGAAGAGCTTGAAAAATTAATTTCAATTCCTGTATTCCATGATGATAGACATGGAACAGCGGTTGTTGTTCTTGCGGCATTGATAAATTCTTTTAGATTACTCAAAAAAGACATGTCTTCATCAAAGATTGTCATTGCTGGCGCAGGCTCGGCAGGATATGGTATTGCTAAATTGCTCACAGCTGCTGGCTGTAAAAACCTCCTGGTTACAGATTCAGGTGGTGTAATTTACAAAGGCAGAACCGAAAACATGAACAAATACAAAGATGAACTAGCTGATATAACAAATCCTAAAAAAGAGAAAGGAATGCTTGGGGATGTCTTGGTAAACGGTGATGTCTTCATAGGAGTATCAGGCAGAAGTAATCTTGTAAATTCTATCATGATTCAAAAAATGAAACCTAATCCAATCGTATTTTCTCTGACAAATCCAAACCCTGAGATTCAGCCTGATGTTGCAAAAAAAGCGGGGGCTAAAATTATGGCAACTGGAAGTTACCTATATCCCAATAAAGTAAACAATGCTCTTGTCTTTCCACATTTAATGCGAGCCATCCTAGATAAAAGAATTAAAAAAATCACAACTGATATCTTACTTGTTGCAGCAAATGCTATTGCAAATACTGTATCCTCCAAAGACTTGGACTATGAGCATATACTCCCAGAGATGGAAGACAAAAAAATCCAGAAAAACTTGTCAAAAGCATTAGCTGGTATATCTACAAAAAAATTAAAATCTTAATTCCATATTGAAGAGTCAATGATTATTCCATTCTCTTGTAAATTGCTTTAAAATCTTCAGCAATTAGATATGCGGTATTTTCTATATGTGTAACTTCAGTCATATTTGACTTACCTCTTGCCATCTGTCTCATTAGTGTCATACATTTGTGAATTTGATTGTGGTTAGGATTTTCTTCCCCAGACATGGCATTAAAGCACTCTATGAAATCAAGACAAAAATTCAAGATTATTAATTCCCAATTTTCTGTATTGGTTGGATATCCGACTCCTTTTGCAAGTATGCGAAATTCATTGCTCCTGTCAATGAGGAGCATCTTTAGAGACTTGTGGGCTTTTTTTAGGTCATAATTATCTAAAGCACTAGAGCCTTGCATGGGTAAATTTACAAAAGAATCATATTTTAAGATGGATCTCAATTCTTATGATTGATAAATTGGCAATCTCCCAAATGGATCTAAATTTCACAATCTTCTAAATTATTAGAACAGAAATTTATTTTAAGAAATTGTGTTGATTGTGCAAGTTAAATGCATCATACAATTAGGCTAGCCTAATGAATGAATTCTGTGTGATTTTACAAAAAAGTGAATAAACTATGGAACTAATCAAAATATCTCTAATTGGACTTGCTGTATCATTCATAATATTTGCAGGAATCGTAGGTTACCAATTTTTTTCAGGTGAACATAACCACAATTCGAATTATGACGTAAACAGTGCTCCTGTTGATTTTACTACATCCAACTATCAAGGGCAGACACGTACCTACTATATCGCAGCAGATGAGGTAAAGTGGGATTTTGCGCCAACTGGAATTAATCAAATTACAGGAAAACCATTTGATGGTCATGACAAGTTGTATGTTGAAAATACACAAGATAGAATTGGCAAGGTGTATCTAAAAGCACAATATCGCGAATACACTGATGATACCTTTACTACACTAAAACCAATCTCGGACAAGTGGAAACATCTTGGTATACTAGGTCCTGTAATTCATGCCGAGGTTGGAGATACTATCAAAGTTATATTCAAGAACAATGCACGATACCCATACAGTATTCATCCTCATGGCGTATTTTACCAGAAAGATTCTGAGGGTGCACTATACAACGATGGTGTACAAAACTCTGACAAAGGAGGAGATGCAGTACCGCCAGGTGGAAACTATACTTACATCTGGCAAGTGCCAGAACGTGCAGGACCCGGACCACATGATCCAAGTTCAATTGTCTGGATGTATCATTCACATGTCGATGAAGTAAGTGACACTTATGCAGGATTGGTAGGTCCTATGATTATAACAAGACATGGAGAGGCAAACCCTGATGGTACTCCAAAAGGTGTTGACCAGGAATTTGTAACCATGTTTACTATATTTGATGAGAGTCGCAGTCCATATCTTGATTATAACGCAAAGACATTTCCACAAAACGCTACTTCTGTAAATCTAGATGATCCAGATTTTCAAGAAAGCAACAAAAAACATTCCATTAACGGATATATCTTTGGGAATATTCCAGGGCTTGTAATGAAGGCAAACACGCATGTTCGTTGGTATGTTGTTGGTATGGGAACAGAGACTGACTTGCACACTCCACACTGGCATGGAAATACGCTCCTAATGGACGGTATGAGAACAGACATGGTAGAACTACTTCCAATGAGCATGAAAACTCTTGACATGTATCCTGACAATGCTGGCACATGGTTGTACCACTGTCATGTTAATGACCACATTCAAGCAGGAATGCTTGCATTGTATACTGTAACACCCTGATGCACAAGTAACTTGCCGAATTTTAGTACCCAATCAGGTTATCATTTGTGATATTTTTCGACTAGATTATAACAAATCTGTTTCATGTAACGCATAATGAATGAAAAATCATTCTTGGAGTTTCTAAAAACTAGACGCTCGATTAGGGCGTTTAAAGAAAAGGGAATTGAAGAATCAAAACTAAATTTGATACTTGAGGCATGTAATTTGGCTCCATCGTCAGGGGGTCTGCAGACATTTGAAATTTATCAGATTAAAAACAAGGAAATGAGAGAAAAATTAGTTCCAGCTGCAAAAGACCAAACCATTGTGGTGCAAGCTCCCTTACTGCTTGTCTTCTGTACAAATCCCTCTCGTTCTGTTGAACGATTTGGAGAAAGATCACAGTTCTTTTCTGTTCAGGATGCCACTATTGCAACTGCTTATGCTCAACTTACAGTTCACGCATTAGGATTATCTGCAGTATGGATTGGCGCCTTTGATGAAAAGAAAGTGTCTGATATATTGAAACTGCCACAAGGACAAAGACCAGTATCTATTCTTCCTATAGGTTATGAAAATGAGACACCCAAGGAAAAGACAACAAGAGGAACTAGAGAACTTCTTCATGTAATCTAGATCTTAATTGAAATCCAAAAAAATATGCAAAAGATGTAAAACAGAATTTGATGAGGAAACAGGATTTCCAATCTGCAGTTACTGTCTAAAATATCTAGATAACTGGGAATAAATTTTGAAAATAAAAAAACAGGAACTATTTCTCTATCTTGTATGTTCTTTTTCGTGTTCTTCGGATGTATATGAAAATTGATGCAATGACAACTGGGATTACTATGTATGGAATATAGAATAGTTGTGAACTTATATCTGAAGGTGTATTTGGCACCATTGATTTTGGAACTATTCGGTAAATTGTTCCATCCGTTAAAGATACTATATACAAAAGACCGTCTGGTCCATTTGTGACATCTGAAACACAACCAAAATCTGTTCCAAATATTATTTCATCCATGGAATCTCCATAATTTACAACTTTATCCTGTAGTTGGGGTGAATTAAACACAAACCCGTCTCTGTTTTGGTTTAATTCAAATCTGTAAATATTTCCATTATTGCAATCCCCTACAAACAAATTATTTTGATATTTTCCATATGTTGGAGATGTTGCAAAGGCAAGACCGGTAGACTGAACCATTATGATCAGTTGTCATTGCTCCTCCATTATGATATGTTTGTGTTCGTAACAGATTTTTAATCAGAGTTTTGTTTACTAGTTTCTGACCGTTCCAATCATAACTGTAAACGCGTTTTGCAAGTGGAGGTCCTCCCATGGTTGATGATTCTGTAAAGTAAAGGTAAACTTTGGTCCCAACAGTTGTAATTCCCAGCATTCCTTGTTCTCCAACACTTGTGACATTTTCCTGAAGCACAGCTTGATTTTGTAAAACTCCATCTTTAATCAAGTGGACTTGACCTGAGGCTTTGGATAAAACAAGTATGTCTTTTCCTTCAAATGCCATTGTAGTCGGGCTGCAGCAAATGTCTGTAACATATTTTTGAACAACAAAATCGTTGTCTTTTACAGTCGGCTCTGCATATGAAGGCAAAATGACAACTCCAACTAGTGTCAAAATTAGAAATACTAAAAACCTCAATATTTTTCAGTAAAAATACCCATTAATAAATTCGGTTTTATTGGCTTTTGAAAAAAATAAAAAAAGGAACCTTGGGAAATCCTAGAACTTGTCAGTGCGTATTTTGCGAAATGGCTGACCCGGCTCGATAATTCCAGTCTCAACTATTGGTTTGTCTCCAAGTGCTTTCTCAATTGCCTTTCTTCCAAGTTCAATTGCTTGGTCTAGCTTGATGTCTTTACTGTATTCTTTAGTTATGACATCAAGTGCAATGTCTGATGCCTGACCGATTGCAAACCCTGAACCTCTAAAGAAAGTTCCACTTGGATCTACTTGGTACAATTGAATTCCTGTCTGGTCCTCTCCTGTTATTATGACAGATGCTGCTTGCGGTCTTACTGCATATGTTGTATAGTTGTGGAGAAAACTGCTGAGATGTTTTGCAAGCGAGTCCACATCAATTGGTGTTTCATATGTTAATCTGTGTTTTTGAGATTCTGTTCTCAATGTATCAATTAGTTGCAAGATGTCTCCGATATATCCCGAGCCTGTTGCACCAATGTGATAATCAATTGGGAAAATTTTTTCAGATGGTTCCATCAATGGATGCGTTGGTTTTATCTGACTTGCAATCATTGCAAAGTTTGGAGTCTTGATTCCTATTGTAGTAGAGCCACGACTTACAGCTTCCAATGCACTGTCTACTAGAACCAGTCTTCCTTGAGGACCATAAAATGGAAATCTTCCACTGTTTTGGCTCGAGTCTGACATTTATGCAACAACCTCCTTTTGCAAGTTCTTTATTGCAAGAATGTTTATTCCGTTTCCAGAACCTGGATCTCTTTCCATTGCAGCAGATACTGCACGAGTTGCGATCTCACTTGCTTGGATGTTTGTTATGTCTTGATTGTACAAGCTTTCAAGAACACCATATGCGATAGGTGAGCCAGAACCTGAGGATGCAAAGTCTTCTTCCATTACTGCGCCGCTCATGTCCGCTGCAAAGATGTGAGCACCTTCACTGTCTACTCCTGCCACTAAAAGTTCCACATAGTATGGCTGGTAGTTCCTAAGACCAGAATATGCTATGTTTGCAATCAGCCTTGAAGACTCTCTTGTACTTAATGGAAAACCTCTTCGCAATTCCATCAGTCTCCGCTCGGCCTTTGCTATCTTGATGATGTACTCTGCATCTGATACTTGGCCTGCGATTGCAACAGCTAGTGTGTCATCTATCTTTGCAATTTTTTGTACTATCTTAGAACCGATGAAAAAGCCTTTACTTGCCCTCTTATCGGATCCTAATACCACACCGTCTTTGGTTTTGATTCCAACTATTGTTGTCATTGCATTCTATACTGTACCCAAGAATTAATTGACTAGGGATATTGCAAATCAGTCACGTGGAAAATCATTCCTAGTAATTTTTAAAATAGTGTAATTTGTTATATGCAAATGGATAGTTTTTATCCTTTGATTTTATATTGTATTATATCATGCGAGACATCAACGAAATAATGCCCAAAGTTCCTAACATGAGGTGGGGTGCACTGACTAACGCATTTCCAACAAATGAGAAAGTAAAGGAAATGGATAATCTATTTCCACATGACGGCAGATGGCATACCGTCTTTGAGGAACCAGAACAGGTATTTGTTGATGGTGTAAGAATCTGGAAAAAAGATGCTAAAAAATTAAGCTAGTCTACATGAAATCTCTGATCTGCAATCCCCGTGATTTTTAATCCAGTCTGACCTTTCACTGGGTGGATTGTAAAATATGGCTCTCCCCATTTTCTGTAATGTAATAATTTTTCATCTCCTGTCAAATGTACTGCAATAACATTTCCTTTGTCTGGAATATTTACTGTATGAAATGTGCATAGTTTCTCTGATCTTTTTCCATCGTATTCTGTCTGCATGAAAATAAAGTCTGTGCAACCATTCTCGTAAAGTGATATGACTGGCTCAAATGGGTCTGATAATTGTTTTTCTATTTCATTTATGACATAGCTGTTGAAATGGTATCTGGCATATTCTTCCATGTGTTCTACCTCGTTTCTATATGTCCAGGGAGAATCTCTATCAAATACTATATTGTAAGCAGGTTCACCGTAAGGGATCTCGTTTTTTTGACCCTGTAGGGAAGAATATAGTGCGGCAAGGCCAAATCTCTTTGCCTTGGCATTGGTCAATCCAAATACCTCGTGAATTATTTCATAATTTCCTGCCTTTTTGGACTTGAATATTGCTTCCATCATAGGGACACCCATTGATGCACAAAGTGATGTATGATATTTGTCTGCAAATGGCCTAAATGCATCAGTTGCTTTATTCTTTAAGATGTTTAACTGTAGTAATCTTTTTTCAAATTCTTCTATTGGTTCGTATCTGAAAGTTTTTGATTCGTCTATTTTGTCTACTCTGCTAACTGATTCTCTTATGTGAGAACTTGTTCTCTCATCGATCTGATTTTTCGCTAAAATTTTGTCAAGTAATGTAAGATCTATATTTTCAGTCATGAATTATTTGATTGGTGTTCAATAGAGTTAAATTTGCTTTGGAGGTCACTGGGAATAATTGGCTCAGCGTATAAAGCAAGCAGATCCATGTACACAGATTCTAAATCTTCATGAAGACATTCGTTTTGTTGGCAGAATAAAGGATAGAAAATTGATAACATTTGCAAGAAGACCTACAGCCACTGCTTTGCTTGACGAGGAGCTAAGTAACATGGCACACTATCAGGCATCTGTCAAGGCTTCATGGGATGAAATGTTCAATGAAAAACTAGGTAAGACAAACTGGATGATAACATCAAAAGAAAAAGTAAAGCTTATCACACTATTTCTTGACGATGGGCTTCTGATACTCTCAACTCAGCCAGATGCAGACCACGATGATATCATTGCTCAAATAAAAAGCTTAAACGCAAAAATCTGATTTCCTTATTCAGCTGATGTTATGAAAACTAAGCTTGCATATTGAACGACTGCTATATCCTATCTTGATTATATGAATAATGAAAGTTAGGTCATTTTGCAATTTATTTGTCTCTTAGTCAGCAGATGACCGGCAAGAAAGCTTTCTTGGAGGGGACTCCTACCAAAGGCACCTCTCCAACTTTTTTATTACCTGCATCAAGATAGTTTTTAAAAATTTCCGTTTTAAATTAAAGTGATTTTAAGGAGCAACACAAATTAAATCAGTTTTAAACTCAAGAGGCAAATGTTTAGTTTATCAAGACCGCAAAAGATTGTAGCACTTGGCTCGTGGCTTGGGTGGTCACTTGACGGCTATGACCTTGTTCTTATGCTTCTAGTAATTCCATCTATTAGCCAGCTCTTCTTCCCGTCTACCAATGCAACTCTTAGTCTGATGGCAATCTTTGCAACTTATATCATAACTTTATTTATGCGCCCCTTTGGTGGGGCCTTCTTTGGAAACTTGGGTGACAAGTATGGGCGAAAAAAACCCATGATTATCACAATCTTGGGATTCTCTCTTGCAACCTTTGCAACAGGACTCTTGCCAA
>JAGWGA010000090.1 GCA_028867675.1 Nitrososphaerota archaeon
GTTCCTTTACCTAATGGAAGCTTGGATGTCGTAGTATTTTCATTGTCGCTAATGGGAAAAAACTGGGATGATTATATCGAAGAGGCGAAACGTTGTTTGGCTTCTAATGGATATCTGTTTATTGCAGAAACTACGAATTCAATACAAGGAAGATTGAGGGATCTAAAAGAAATTCTAAAAAGATACGGCTTTGAGATCTATGAAGATTTCGAATCGTCTAATTTTACATTCATAGAGGCACGAAAGGTCTAAAGAAATCATGAACAATACGGGCATCTAGGTCGGTCTTTTTTTTGACAAACCTATTCATGCGTATTCAGACAGTTATGCGAAGTTCGAATCCTGTAAGATTCGCTACAATTCTGTAACGCATAACACTAATCAATAATAAAGAAGATCATTCTGGGTTCTGTAAAGTTGTCGGTTGATCTTCTACGTGTAAAAAGTCGGTTGGTATGTAAATTTTAAAACATTTTGTGTAAAGTGTTTAGAAATTGAATATTATTCGTAAATAGGCACGAAATGAGTATATCCATTAGTTCTCTTACAACTAACAAAATAATAAGAATGACTGCACGGTCTAGGCAGTAACTAGACATTTTGTGTAAAGTGTTTAGAAATTTATTCTAATAATTTATCCAACATTTCTTTTGTTTCATTTATGCTACTTATTATGCCCTGCCCCGTTTGATACCATTTGTCTAATGCTTGTAAAATCCCAAATTCAGTATAGGGTATTTCATCAGTAGCA
>JAGWGA010000091.1:0-246 GCA_028867675.1 Nitrososphaerota archaeon
AAATAATTGCCTTGTAACCAGAACTAATTGTATAATCTATTAACTTTGGATCAAGACCTGGATGATATTTTATTAGCATGACTTGACTGTTAAAACTAATCTTGGGGGTGTATGATTTTTTTACTGGATTAAACAATGGGTTTTTTTCGATGACATCTTTTTTCACGATGAAGGAAGGTGATCCTCCTATTGTCTGAAATGCATTTCTTTTACTGGTATGATTCTTCCTTACTCTTGTTCCCCAAT
>JAGWGA010000091.1:256-749 GCA_028867675.1 Nitrososphaerota archaeon
CTGCTGAAATGAGGTTTAGTGCTGCATCTGAAGAAGGCCTGTCTGACGATCTCTGGGAGCCTACCAACACCACAGGTTTGGGAAATCCTGATAAGGAAAATGAGAGTGCGGCTGCCGTATATTGCATAGTATCTGTACCGTGGGCTACTATGATGCCTTTGTATTCTGATCTAGAGTATGAGTTGATTTTTTCTGCAATTTTTATCCAGTGTTCTGGCAAAAGGTTTTCAGAGTATTCTGAAAATAAAACCTCGGTGTCTATATTAGCTATTTTGGATATTTCTGGTACGCTGGCATTTAGCTCTGCAGCTGTTAGGGCTGGATATACCCCGCCAGTTCTATAATCGATCTTACTTGCAATGGTGCCTCCAGTTGATATCAGCAAGATCTTAGGCAACCCAGGATCTGTATGTTGATGAGGGATATTCTCTTTCTTTACGGAAGGATGGGATTCTATTTCAATTTGGGTGATTTTTTCAATTTGTAATCCTAT
>JAGWGA010000092.1 GCA_028867675.1 Nitrososphaerota archaeon
GATCTTGCAATGGTATCTTCTGTTAACCATGAAGTGACAGAAATTCTAATCCTGGCAGAGCCTAACTCCACCGTGGGATATCTTATTGGCTGTGCAAAGATGCCATTGCTTGATAGATACTGCCCAAACTCCATTGCTTTTTTCTCATTTCCAATTATTACGGGAATTATCTGACTCTGAGAGTCTATTTTGTATCCAAGTGATTCAAGGCCTCTTTGTATCGTGTGTATGTTTTTCCACAGTTTGACTCTCTTTTGCTCTCGGTTTGAGGATATCTTGTCTAGTGCAGCCTGGACAAGAAAGTTTGGCAATGCCGAAGTATAGATAAAAGGCCTTGAGGTGTTTACTGCAAGTTCAACAACCTCTTTTTTTGATGCCACATATCCGCCAAATGCGCCAAGACCCTTGCTAAGGCTGCTAATGTACACGTCTATTTTTTTAGCTACCCCAAGATACTCTGCAGACCCTCTCCCATCTGTACCTGCAACAAAATCCCCATGTGCATCGTCGAGAATCAAAAACGCACCATGTTTTTCGCACAACTCTGAAATCTCTTTTAACTTTGAAAAATCGCCATTCATTGAAAAAATTCCTTCTGTTACTACAAATTTGCGACGCCTGTCTTTTCTCAGTTTTTTTTCCAGGTCTTGCATGTTGTTATGCTTGTAGATTGCCTTTTTTGCACGCGATAACCTGCAGGAATCTATTATGCTTGCATGGTTTAACTCATCGCTTAATAT
>JAGWGA010000093.1:0-430 GCA_028867675.1 Nitrososphaerota archaeon
TGGCGGTGATATCGGAGTTAATATTAAAATAATAGATTTGAATCCTGACAAACAAATGAATGAACAGTGGGATATGAATTTCTTTCAGTTTAATCCTGCTTACTTGACTCATGTTTGGCAATTATTCCATAATAGTTAATATGTAAAAGTAAAAAGTGAATTTACAAAAAATTCAGATTTTTTCTTTTTCAGGGGGTCTGGGTCAGGTGGATTTGTATCTATAACGCTCTTTTCTAATCCGGAATTAACTAGATTGATACTAAATTACATCTAAACTATTAGTGGTTTTTCTGTTAGGAATGGTTGTTTTATTTTTGGATATTCATCATAAGTTCTGCCATTTATCGTACGACCGCCTGATTTTGGTCTAACTCCTCCCCATTGTTTGAAGAATACTGCAACCTTCTGTCTCTTGCACTACTTTATGATA
>JAGWGA010000093.1:440-734 GCA_028867675.1 Nitrososphaerota archaeon
AAGGTAAACGTTTTTTTGTTTACCATTGTTTACTTTGAGTAGGAAATCTCTAAAAAAAGTGTAATGAAAAGCCGTATTTTGCCAACTGAACTTAGTTTGATAATAGACAGCAATTCCAGAAATGTAATGGACAGCAATTATTCCAATATATCAGATTTCACCCATTGAAAAAACCTAAAAAAAACTAATGTGTTAATATGTTAATCATATTAACAGTTAATGATATTAACAGATTAACTGGTTGCATCAATAATTGCCGAATTCACATGCTTTACTGAAACAGATTCAGAACTA
>JAGWGA010000094.1 GCA_028867675.1 Nitrososphaerota archaeon
TGATCCTGTGCAAGATAAGCTGTATCTGGCATCCATTAATATCAAGCAGTTTGACAAGAGTATTGCAATCACCATATACCGGTCAGTAGGAATTTGTTTTACAGGCACAGGTGCGTTTGGATCTACAATAACCATTATGCAAAGAATTGCCTTTGGATTTCCCAATGTAGGATAAAAATTGTTTTAATGTTTAACTATTATCCAGATTATTACTAAAATTCTAGGAAGAAAGTTTGTAGCTACTCCGATTATTTTACTATCCATTTTTGGAGAATTCCATCACAAAATGTCCCGGACTCGTACTGGCTGTCAGTAAGAGAATTCATGTACTCATATCCACAATCTCAAACTATGATATCTCGCAGAGTTTGAACCTTACGGATTTTACTAAACCATAAATACTTGACACATACTTCACACTCGTTACAAGTGGAGCAAAAAGTAGGAGTATATGTCATAACAAACAGGGAGCACCCCAAGTTTTCTGACTGCAAAAATGCCATAAAACGTGAGATGGGTAATTTTCCATTTTTTGTTATAAGGGACGGCAAGACAAGGGCAGAAGGCCGTCAGATATGCATTGATGATGCACGCAAAAGGGGTTTTGATTGGTTGTGTTTTGTCGATGATGATTTTGTACTAAATGAGGGTTGGTGGGCTGATGTATCACGACATATGGATGATCCAAAGGTTGGCATGATATGGGGCATGAATTGGGATTACGATGACACAA
>JAGWGA010000095.1 GCA_028867675.1 Nitrososphaerota archaeon
CTATAGTGCCTGAAATATCCGGATTCATTTTAGTACTGAGTTATCCGATAGTTGAGCTGGAATCTGTAGATGGAATGGCTCCATCAGATCCTAAACATACCTATGGCTGGACTTTGGAAAACGATACAGTCACTATAACCATAACAAAAAATACAGGTCAAAATTTGACTATCTCTGTTCAAACATCACAACCATCTAAGGTACAAAAAGCCACTTGGATAGTACCACATGGTGGAAGTAATATCGATGTAGATCAAGGATGGCTTGATCAATATCATTATTGAATCAAATCAATTTGTACAAATACTGACAAAATAAAAAATTGGGAAAGGAGTTTTGTAGCTACTCCGATTAGCTTACTGCACACTTTCTGTAAAAAATATTTCACAAAATTCCTTGGGCCCGTACTGACTGTCAGCAAGAGAACCCCCGGGCCCGAACCCATAACTCGAAAATTATACCTGTATTTTAGCTGGTTTGTAATTAAATGAGCCTTGGGCATTATTCATTTCAAAAAAAAAAAAACTGATTATTCCAGGATTTAACAACATAACATGCGCTTTACTTGTCTTGGATTTTCCTGCTCTGTCATGCAATTGTAATACACTGTCAACTGGTACACCAGAACACAAACCAGTACAAACGATCTTGCATTCTCAAACCCTCTTACAGGTGATATCCTGATATGAAATGTATCCTTGACTATCTCAAAGAGAGGCTCGATGGATATCTT
>JAGWGA010000096.1 GCA_028867675.1 Nitrososphaerota archaeon
AGAGCTTTATTCAAGTCTCCTTTAGGATTTACATATGCAGAATTGAATGAAGTATCCAATAAAAATGCCTTGTTGATATCATCTATCAATGTGTCACCAATTGCTTTGGAATCTGTTTGTATTTTTGTAATGTTGTAGCTTTCTATCAATGATGGTGAATAGATAGTTATTACAACACAAATTTGGTCGGTGACTCCAAGTACACATGAATTTGCATTAGTTATTGCAACAGATGTGACATTTGCGGCATTTGCAATCTTTTGATCTAGCGTAGTAGGAACGCGCATTTCAAGAGGACTGGTACTACTTAGTGTGATAAATGCCGTAGTCTGATTTTGTATTTTTTCATCAACAAGCACTTGCGCAGTCTCACGATATGTTGCAAGTTGAGGTTGCTGTGCATGTGCACTCGTAATTGAACCCATTAAAACCGCAAAAATCAGTAATGCTGTAATGACCGATCTCATTTAATGCCACTTTTGAGCTCGAATTATTAAGTCTATTTTTACTGCAAACCGCTGAAACGGTTCCTCTTTGAAATGATCTTTGCATACAAGTATTGTCTCTTGAGGATCCGGACCGCAATCATAAGTAATCAGATATTCAGCTTTCTTATGGCAACATCGAGGGTATTTCACTTGCAAATTAGTTGATGTTATAAAATAAAATAGTTTCAGATCTATTCCCAATAGTTTAAATTATAATGCATCATTTGAGTTACTGACATCGGTT
>JAGWGA010000097.1 GCA_028867675.1 Nitrososphaerota archaeon
TTTTATTTCAACACTTCTAGAACCATCTTTTGACTGCACTACAAATTGATAAATTCCCATTGGTATCTTTCTACTACCTGAAATTTCAAACTCGGGTTGATCTTGCTTGGCATAAACGCGTTCTGCTGGAAAGTGATAGGTAGCGGTTCCACCGAGAGATGTTTTTGTTTCTGTTTTGATTGAAACAATTCTTCCATTTATTCTTCTAACACATTTTACAAAATGAATTCCCAATGGATTCCATATAGGATCGTGATAATTATCTTCTATGTTTTGTAATTTGAATTTCAACAAAAGAGCTAAATACAAGTTTGTTGTTTAGGGTTCCATGACTCACAGAAAAACTGTTGAGTCCACTTTAGAATCCAAAAATGAAGCGGGCCCGGGGGTTCTCTTGCTGACAGTCAGTGCGAGTCCGGGACATTTTGTGAAAATAATTTGACAGAAGATGAGCAGTAAGCTAATCGGAGTAGCTACAAAACTCCTTTCCATAATTTTTATTCATAATTTTAATTCAATCTCATAAAAGAAATAAAAAAAATACTGAATACAGTACAAATCATTGTTTTGTGAAATATTCACAATAGCATAACAATTGGACACATATCCACTAGAATGTTCCTAACAATGCATTAGAATCTTGATTAAACTTTGCATCATATGGCGATAGTTCTTTTGCAAGGAAAGATCTTAATTCAATTACATTAGGACGGAGACTTCCACGAAACCT
>JAGWGA010000098.1 GCA_028867675.1 Nitrososphaerota archaeon
TGCTATTCCTAAAACTACATCTTCCCACAAAGGTTGATGAGAAAAATAAAGCCATATTATAATTACAAACGAAATAATCCCGAGAAGCGCATATCTCAAATACCAGATAGCCACTCCTATAACAGCTACTATTGGCCACAATACTAACCCTCCTATTGCACCTGCAACCATCGCCCCTACAACGGCACTAAAACTCATACCAGTGGGAGGAAAATGGAATCCAGAAACTATGAACAGGGCAATTACAGCACCTCCTACAGCCGAACTAAGATAAACCCATTTCCTCATATTCTATTCCTACTTTTACCAAACAATCCAAAAATTTTATCAATTAACAATACCTTGCCTTTTACTAAAACATTCTTAGAAAAACCCCTTTTTGCCTACTTTTTCCAAAAAGCAAAAGTAGGTCGCTGAAAGCGAAACCCCTGCCAAACGATTATCAACGAAGTTGAAGGAGTGCGGAGCAAAGAGGAGACCCTGTGAATATCGAATGAAGTGAGGGCCATCAACAAATCATAACGTAAGTTATTTCTAATCATAACGGATTTTTTGAACGTAAAAAGGGGGGATTGTCTTTTTACTCGCTTTCGATGAACTCGTTTGAAGAAATTTATGTATAAACTATCTTTACTAGGACGCAAATCAATTAATGTCTATCTAAAATCTACTTTCGCGTAAAAATTCTATAGGATCTTTAATAGTAATTAATCATTATTATCAAACTC
>JAGWGA010000099.1 GCA_028867675.1 Nitrososphaerota archaeon
GGTGCGGTTGGAATCGTAACAACACTTTACAACTCTGTGACAGAAAGAATTCGTGAGATAGGTACCATGAAGGCAATTGGAGCGCAGAATCTTGATATTCTTGAGCTATTCATAGTGGAAGCTACACTGATAGGAATCATTGGGGCTTCTTTAGGATTGATAATTGGCATGGGAGCAGGTTATGTACTGAGCGTCTTTACCACTACAAGTGTTCAAGGTTCAGGCAACATTCACATTCCACCAATCTACATCCCAACTGATCTTCTAAAGGTCTGGGTTCTTTCAGTTACCCTAAGCTTGGCGGCTGGAATATATCCTGCATGGAAAGCATCAAGGCTTTCTCCAATGGTAGCATTAAGAAGAGACTAGCAACATCTAATTTTAGTTACACCTAGTCATCATGCTGTCTACTTTTACTCCATCCATTCCTTGCATTGTTTTTGTTACGATGTTGTCTACCGCGCCTGAAACGGTGGGCACTAAGTGTCGATATAGCGTTTGTATCATGTTTACTGATGTGCATATAACTCCACCATGGATGCCATCAAGAACGTCTGCACTAAAATCGATATTTGATAAACTCTGTTTTAGAGCGTCAGTTGTTTTGACCTCGTTGAATTTCATAGGATCATTGTAGATAATCGTGTACGTGCTTTCACATTGGGAACCGTAGGTGATTGTGTGATTGCACAAGGATGAGACAAA
>JAGWGA010000009.1 GCA_028867675.1 Nitrososphaerota archaeon
TAATTGCTTTAAGAATTAGAAAAATTCAGATGATAAAATCTACGCTGACCCTTGTAGGAATTGATGGGCAAAACCATTCAACATACCAGGGAATGTGAATTACTGTGAAATCTTTTGAATCTGTTTTGATGAAAAACTGACAAGCGTAAATATTACGATGTCGTATATGAAACATGGTTAGAGTAGGTACAGCAAAACTGGCTGGACTCGTTATGACGCTAGGTATACTTGCCATGGCAAGTACTAACTTGGCATTTGCACAACAACCATCCTGTGGAGAGCAAGCTTACGTGTACAACGTTGGATGCCTTCCATTAGATACAGCACATATGGTCGGCGCCATATTGGTGGCAAGCATAGCTGCATTTGCCATAGCATGGGGAGTAGCAGGGCGCCATCATCCTATAATATCCAACTTCGCATAACCAATCTTAAACCTGAATGGAGTGAACACTCAATGTAAATTATAATTCATTTGTCTTAAGAGCTGCAGGATATTTCCAAATTACATCAGATCGCATTAAGTACTAGGTAAAACACCGAGTGAATTTTGTGGATTTAAAACCAAAAGAAATAACAAATGAATAACTTTAATTCAAAATTCAAGTAAAAATTAAGATAAGATGGCAGGAAAAATAAGTGTAGAAAACGAAAATCTGGTCTTTACGCTGACTGGAGTAGACAAGGTGCTTGCTCTAAAGAGTAAACTTACGGTTCCATTGAAGCACATCAAGTCAGTATCTACAGCCAAGGCCGATTGGAACTATTTCAGGATGTTGAAAGTGGCTGGTACAAGGATCCCAGAATTAGTAGTTGATGGGAGATTCTTGAGCAAGGAAGGTTTACTTTTCTACGAAATGCATGACCCTGACAAATGTATTACAGTTGAATTGGAAAATGAAAAATACAAGAAGGTTGTCTTTGAGGTTTTTGATAAGGATGCTACCGCAAAAATGATTCAGGAAGCACTTGATAGATTACAATAACAAGATGGAACGATTGAACGGAGAGTTTAGAGATCGTGAGAAGGTAGTTAGAGGTCTAAAGAAAGAAGATTCATCTTTGATTTCAGGTTATCAGATATTTCATAATTACATTAGACCGCATACGGGATTAGATGGTAAAACCCCGAGTGAAATGTGTGGTATTATAATCAAGGGTACGAATAAGTGGCAAACCTTAATTCAAAATGCAAGTAAAATTGTGTGATGAAAATATCATGGTTGTTCCTCTCGATTCTTTTTATTCCTTTGATCAATGCTAATCTTACTGCTAATGCATATCCTACTGGTACATCTGCTGATTTGCCAGCTGGTATTCATTCATCAGATTTACAACAAGGAATAATTGACAATCTTCAAAAATCACTAGATCAACAAAAACAGCAAAATGAGACGCAACATGCTCAAGATTTGCAAATCATATCGTTCCTATTGGCATTGTCAATAGGATTAGCTTGTGTTGTAGTTGCCTTAACCTTGGTTTTTCTAAAGAACCGAAGATCACTTGATAAAGGAATTCTTTAGATCAACCGATTTTTGACAGAGAGAAGATCAACCATAGACTTGACAGAACCCAAAACGATCATCTTTTTATTTTATCAGTGTGTATGTCTATCCGGGTAGCAACCAACGGAATTACTCACTGACGCGCCTATGCCGGATCAGTGAAAATGTAGTCTGAGGATTACTGGATACTTCCCATTGTATTGCTATCCAGATATTATTCCATTCTTTTGTAGATTGACTTGAAATCTTCTGCGATTAGGTATGCAGTGTTTTCAATGTGCGTCATTTCAGTCATGTTTGATTTGCCTCTTGCAATTTGTCTGACTAGTGTCATACATTTGTGAATCTGGTTATGATCAAGGGCATCCTCACCAGACATGGCATTAAAACAATCTACAAAATCAAGGCAAAAATTCAAGACTATTAATTCCCAGTTGTTTGTATTGATTGGATATCCTATACCTTGAGCAAATAAACGAAATTCATTACTTCTATCAATTAGGAGCATCTCTAGTGCCTGATGGGATTTTCTCAAATCATACTTGTCTAGAGCGCTTGAGCCTTGCATGGGTATACTTACGTGTAAATTGTATTTTAAGATGGATCCTGGTTTGTCTAATTGATAATAGAGCTGCGTCTGTTTGGTTGTGCTATGATTCTTGAATAGAATTTATCTTATTTTGATTTGTTACACTTTGGCAGTCTTCCATGTTCATACTGGAATGCTGTCAACTGTTTTTCTTCTTCGGCTTCTGGGAATAACGTCTCGTGATAACAAAATGATACTGTACCCTTGATGCATGAATCTATTGAATTCAGATGTTCTCCTAGTCTTTGCTGGATGTTATTGCTTGCACCAATGTACGTAGTTTCATGTTCTGATCCAAGAAAATATACTCCTGCCTTGATTGGAGCCTTGCTTATAGTTTCCTTGTTAAATGGTACCCAGTCAGAATATGACATTACATGTCTTTTCATGTCTGACATTTAACAGATTAGGTCAACATTTTATATTTTGGTGATAATGTATGTCACCCTTATTAGTGTCGGACGCGATATATTACACCATGAACATATATGATAAAAAATCAGTCCACTGTTCCCAGTGTGACAGGTTCATAGGCGAGATTGACTATGATGCAGTAGTCGTTTTACCAAAATGTGGCAAATGTGCAAATCCAATGCCAGAAGGAGATGATAAAGTGCAATACATTGTAAGCAAGTTTAACAAAAATCCAAAAAGTCTGGTACCCGTGGATTCCACTGTTGCTTAATTTTTTTGTAGAAATTATAATTTCATACAGAATACAAAATCAAAAACTCAGTGACATTCTTTCATTTCTTTCATGAATTTTTCTCCTGCTTGTTTGAGTTCGTCAGGAGTCATGTCTTTTTTGCGAGTTGCAATAGCCCAAACATGTCCAAAAGGATCCACAATTGATCCGAATCTATCTCCCCAAAAAGCGTCCATCAGAGCCATTTGTGATTTTGCTCCTGCAGAAATTGCTCTGTTGAACACATCGTCTGTATTTTCAACATACAAGAAAATTCCACTACTTGGTCCTCCCACTGATTGAGGTGACAGAGCTCCCATTTGTGGTTGTTCGTCACTTAGCATGATTCTAGAATCTCCTATCTTGATTTCGGCATGCATGATACTTTTTCCATCTGGTCCTGGAAATCTGTTGATCTCTTGAGCACCAAATGCCTTTTTGTAAAATTCAATTGCATTTGCAGCTCCACGCACTGTGAGAGTCGGTGTTACGGTATGATATCCTTCTGGAATGGGCTTGGTCAAGTTACGCCTTTGTGTACTATGAAGATAATTTTAACTGTTTTGACATGGAATTACTGGACACATTGTATTTTTCATAGCAACAAAACATTTTGTAAAAAGCCTTAAAAATGGCACATATAAGAGTAAAGAAAGGCTATGACATTAGCCTTGGAATAAACTCCTAAACTGCCCAAGAAAGGTGCTGATAATGTCTACCTAATGGAAATTAAATAGGTAGACAAATGAACACAAAAAATAAAAAACAAAAATTGGGCTGGTACAAAAATCTAGTCTATTCAATAATACTTGTAGTCATCATAATGACAGGACTCATAGTTCCTGTGAGTGCAGTAGAATTTGAGGCACAGCTTAGCACTACGTCTACCATGACAAAACCAACATTTCAATTCGTCAGGACATATGTGATTGATTATCCAAATGGTGGAGAGATAAAAAATCTATTAAATGGCAAAAATACTTCCATGACATTTCACCTAGACCCATCTGATCCGATAAAGCAATCACTTGTCAAAAATCTCAATTCTGAAATTATCGGGGATCTCAAGAGTGCTGCAAATATCACAGATGCAGACATTACATATTATGCAACACTGTATACAACAGATACCGAAGCTCACATTGATTATAAAATAACGTTTATTCCAACTGTATCAAATTATGTGTTAAGGAAAGCAACTAGTGACAGTGCAGCCATTCTTGATACCCAGTGGAGGGGGTTAACTATACAAAATCCAATACTTGTAAACACTTCAAGTTATGGGCAGTTTGACATCAATTCTCCAATTGATTTTGTAAAAAAACAATTCCCTGATCTTTACAGCAAGTTACAGGGAACAAATGCAGAGAATCTATTTGAAATTCCGTTAATGTCATCAAATGATCTTATGAGTGATCCAATATCAAAATGGCAACACCTGTTTGACCCTGCATATACACTTGTAGAAACAAATTCTCTTGGATATAGAGGGCAAAAAATAACCATCTCAACATATGCTACTGGTGAAAGCAACATAAGCGAGGGACTCATGTTACCTACTGTTAAAAATTCTGATTTGAAGGCAGACATGGATTATCCAGTAAGCTACACAGAACGAGCAGGTTCCGCCAGCATACAAATCGACGGTTATGTTGCAGTGGCAGACATAAATGGCATTGAATACTTTGGTTCCAGTCCTCAGACACCACAGAATAGTGGAATAAACTCGACAGGAAACTATTCTGCTCAGGTTATCTATTCTATGGCAGCATTTGCTGTTGTAATAGCTATAGGTATTTTCTGGTGGAGTAATAGAATGACTAAAGCTGCAATCAAAAGAGGGGTAGACAACAGTCCGCCGCCATCATTCCAGTATGAAGCAAGAAAACACTGGGCAGATAGATTTGATGAGGAAAAATGATCATACCTCCAAAGGGAATTGAAATTGCATTTCTTGCGGTAGGAGGACTTGGGGGAACATTTCTCAGATATGGAATTACAAAATCACCATTACTTCTTGGTACATTACCTGTAAATGTATTAATTGTAAATGTAATTGGAAGTTTCATACTAGGGGCATTTGCAATATTGTCGCAACAGTGGAATCTTGATCAAAAATTTGCAATGTTGATTGCAATAGGTTTCTGTGGTGGACTAACTACAATGTCTTCTTTTGCAATGGATACGTCAAATTTGATTAATGACAGGCAATATTCTTTAATGACAATCAACATAATTACTAATGTTGGTCTATCGCTTGGTGCAATATTTGGTGGCAGAGCTTTGACAAGTGTAATACTTGGAGGATTAAAATAAAATGAGAACTGCAAAGATGTGGTCTCTTGTCATAAGAATCAAGAGAAATGACACTACAAGAGGAAAACGTGCTCACATTCTGATACTTGATATTTTAAAGAAGGGAAACATTACAGGTGCTACTGTATGGACTGGCGTTGATGGGTATGGAAAGCGTGGAAAATCTACTCTTCATTTAGAAGGAATTGCAGTAAACATGCCACTTATTATCGAAGCAATTGATGAACTAGAAAAACTGGAAAAGATTCTGCCTGAGATCAAGGAAGTAGTTGATGATAACGGTCTGATTACGATGCAAGAAGTCGGCGTAATCTAAGTCCAGTTTAGATTCTCACAGGTCTGAACCCTGTAGAACTAGAACTCTTAGTTGATAGTTTGTATGATACAGGAACATACTTTACTAAATATTGTATCAAGAAACTCATATTTTGATAGTATGTGGACATTAAGCAAAAAACGATCGTTCCATTTGTAGCATACATAATTTTGCTACTAGGCGTTGCAGTATTGTTGATGTTATCATATTTTTTTAGTTACATGATTCAACAAACTCATACTAGCACAGGTTATGCTGAGATTCTGTTGATAACTATGCCGTTATGCATTCTTGATTTTGGAATCATTATACAATCATTGAGATTGAAACTAGTAAATACAATATTCATAATTGTTATTTTAATAGTAAATATTTTAGTTATTTTTTCTTTCATATTTCTTGGAGCAGTGAGCCTTTTAATGTTTGGAATAGGAAGTCATAATGCGTAGTCAAGATTCCATGTGGAAGAGACCTAACCTATATGCAACCATTGTTAGTTTGTACTTGTTTTTTCTCATTGCAATGTTCTTGTTAGTCATTGTTTATTTTTTTTATACACAATCATTAGCATGTGAAACCGATTACTATCATTGCAATGGTCCAGCTTCTCTTGGTGCAGGTGTAATTTTGATATTTTTGTTTGGGGCTATCATAGTTTTTTTTATTTTAGGGATTCCATCGATTATTGGATCAATATTTTTAATGCAGAAAAAGAAGAAAGGAGTTTACCTTTCACTGATTCCATTAATATTTTGGACTCTCGTTTCCTCCTATCTAATCTGGGCGACAATTTCTCCATTCAACATTAATGTATTTGAAAAGAATCTGCTATCAGGCATATTGATATTTTCATGGTTACCTCTGAACTCAGTTATGATGGGATTTCTAGTAAAAGGATGGAAAAGTGTACAGTGGCAAAAGAAATTACCTAACTAGATGATAGATACTCATCAAAGTTCTGTAAGACTCGCTTACTATTTTTGTATAATATGACACTAATCAATAATAAAGAAGATCATTCTGGGAACTGTCTAATTTGAGGGACACGAGTTGAATAATTCTTCGTGTCAACCTCGGGACATGAGACATTAACCACATTGGTGTTTTAGTATGCTTTCCATAAATGGTATTGTCTCTACACAGTTAATCGCAAAATATACTTCAAAAATTGAAAATGCCAATACTATTCCTACAATAAAACCTGATGTAACCCTTCTAAAGATAAACTCAATCAATGTTATAGCCCCAATCATTCCAATTAACGCTTCATAAAGTGTAGCACCTGTTGATGTGCTGATATATTCTGTAAGAAAACTTAAACCGTTGTTTGGATCATGAGCATACGATGCGAGCATGAGACTGCCATATATTAGAATTCCATAAGACATTCCCTCAAACATCTTTTGGACGTTTTTCTTACCTAATTCGTTACGAAATGCAAATAGAACTATCATCAATGGAGTAAAAATTGGAAATAACCATGCTACTGATGCTGGTGTAATTATTGCCATCTGACTAATTCATAACATGTGAATAAAAATAGTTCTTTTAAACTTGATATTTCATAGAACTTTCATGGTATTTTGGGCTGATCCTGATTTCTCTAAAGAAGTGGATGGTATCGATAAGATATGGAGATA
The DNA here is from genome assembly GCA_028867675.1 of Nitrososphaerota archaeon. Classification (GTDB taxonomy): domain Archaea; phylum Thermoproteota; class Nitrososphaeria; order Nitrososphaerales; family Nitrosopumilaceae; genus Nitrosotalea. Next base: position 7,055 of record JAGWGA010000009.1, read on the forward strand.
TATTGATTTTAGAAAATATGCCGATTTACTCAACAAGAAAAAACAATATTTCACAAGTGGTAAGAAACTGTTAGAATTAGATGAATATGAGGGATATTTTAAGAAACCCGTTATATTAAATCCAGAAAATTGGACTGATTGGGAAAAATCATTAGTAAAGAATCGAGACGATTATGAACGAAATGAAACTCCCAAATCATTCTATGTGAATTGTTGGCACATTAATGAAAAGGAATCTGCTCGAATGTGGGAAGGAAAAGAAATTGCAATACAAACTACTCTAAAAAAAATCAGAGATAGTTTTAGTGCATACTCACAGATGGTTTCCCATAGACGAATTGCATATGTCAATGATATAGAAAACAGTGTTTCAGTTCCTTGGGCTGTTCATAGATATTCAAAAAAGCAAAAGAAACTATCATATGAAAATGAACTAAGATTCTATGTTTCAAGTCCTAATCCTAACCTTGTCTGTCTAGTGGATGGTGATAGAGCCTATGTCTATAACCCAGTGCCACAGGGTCAAAGGCTTGATTTGGAATTTACAGATGAGTTTTGTTATGTAGATGTAGATCTTCATAACTTTATAGAAAATGTTTTTGTTTCCTCAAAACATTCAGATGAATTTTTTGAATCAGTAAAAACAATAACAAAAGAAAATGGATTAAATCCTAACATAGTTAAAAAATCAACTATAATTTATTGATCAAACTTTACTTGCGTTCTGAATTAAGGTTATCCACTTGTTATCTCCATTAATCTCAATTCCACAAGCTTCACTCGGTGTTTTGCCATTCAACCCCTCATGAGTTCTGATATAATTATGGAATATCTCATAGCCCTTCAAGATAGGAGTATCCATTTTCTTTAACCTCTCATGGTTTTTTCACGATCTCGGATTTCTCCATTTAGGCGTTTCATTTTGTTATTGTTCATCTTTTTTGTTATTAGTTTCTTCTACAACCATTTTGACTAGAGATTTGTAGGAAACACACATCGAACCAGAACAATATGGGCATTCTGGATTATCCGTATCTTTTTTGACCAAGGCTCTGGATTTTCCACCACATTCTAGGCAGTAGCAGATCCTTCTTTTCCAAAGCCTAGTGCGATAGTATGGAATCATCCACCTTGATATTTTTTTGAATCTAAGATTCCAATTTTCATCTATGACATAGATTCCAAGCACGGGTTTTGCACCTTTTATCCCACGATTACGGGGATCTCTATAGTGAGTCCTTGCATGATTGTACCTTTTTGCTATTGAAATTACATACTCCATTGAGCTATCACTGAGCTATCAGATTTTCTCTATTTTTGCAAATAATAAAGACAGATTATGACGTTTTTCTAATTTTTATTGTCTTGAACTTGATCTTCCACGTTTTCTTGGAAGTTTCTTTCTTCCCTTTTTCCTATTTTTGACAAAGACTTTATCAAACTCTGAAAATATCTTGTCTCTACCAGTAGAAAATTTCTCATATTCTGCTTCCTGTTGCTCGATAGGTATTTTTTCAAGAGTTTTTTTGATATCAGCATCTAATTGTTTCATAGATTTTTTGCTGAGTCTGTTTACTTTCTTTACAATTTTACTATCCATCATTTGCTGAAATTCTATCACAGCCATGAGTCTAACAAAAATTTCTATTCCTGCTCTAAGTGATTGATTATAATTTAATCCATAGACATCTTTCAAAATATCTAATATTCTCTTTTCTTCTGATGTGAATTTTGCTGGGATTGTATGCCACTCTGTCATTTAATATGTATACAAATTTCGATATTAATTTCTCTTTTTACTGTATAGTGTGAAAAACAAGTTAGAAGATACAAGAATTGAGCCAAAGGAACTTGATTTAGGAGAAAGGAAGGTTTCAAAAATGAATTTTAGTCACATTGTAACGCTTCCAAAGAAGTTCATACGAAACTCACCTTATGGAAAGATTACCAGAGTAAGTATGACATTGTTAAAGGATGGTTCCCTGAAACTTACGCCAGCAAGGCAAAAGAACGAACCTGATGAATTTTCAATCATGTAATTTTATGAAAAGAGTAAATACGACAAACCCGCTTGCTATGACTGATGAGGACCGCATTGTGCGGTCTGATGTGGGAAACAAAATGGCGACAACACAATACAATAAACCTGCCAAGACACTACTGCCAACAGATCCAGACCTTAGGAGGTGGTACGACAACCTTGCACGAGGAAGCCAGCTTACAGCAGACGTAAGGCTACGCAGGCTGGTTCACTTTTGCAGAAAGCACGAGACAATTCCTTCAGAGCTTGCCAAGCTTGCAGTCAAGGACATCCGAGCTGTAACAGACCTGATAGAAGACCATGTAACATGGATGGAAACACAAAACCTCTCACCAACATACATTGAGGACACGATAAAATCCGTCAAGTCGTGGCTGAGACACTTTGAGGTCGAGATTCGAAGACGAATAAAAATTGCAAACATGGACAGCACACCGACACTTGAAAACGAACGTGTGCCAAACACAGAAGAGCTCTCAGAGATGTTCAACAGGTCATCGCTTAGGGAATCTGCAATCATATCTCTGATTGCAAAATCAGGACTCAGACCACAAGTGATAGGAAATCACAACGGTACTGACGGATTAAAGATTGGAGATTTGCCTGACTTGGTGATTGAAGAAAAAGAAGTAAGGTTTGTGCAAGAGCCTCCAAAGCTAATTGTCCGAAGAACATTGTCAAAAGCAAGACACCAGTACTTTACATTCCTGAGTACAAGTGCATCAAGAAAACTTTTGGCGTATCTTAACGACAGAATGGCACACGGAGAGAATCTGACTAGAGATCTTCCTCTGATATCTCCCAACGCAAAATATCAATACGGACGGGGAAAAAATACTGGAAAAAAATTCCTGCCAACACAGAGAATATCACACCTTGTCAGAAAAGTTTTCAGACCACGATTTGTTTGGAGACCATATGTTCTCAGAGCTTACTTTGACACACAGCTCTTGATGGCAGAATCTCGAGGAAAGATTGCACACGACTTTCGCACATTCTTTATGGGTCACAAGGGAACAATCGAAGCCAAGTACACAACAAATAAGGGAATGCTTCCAGAGACTCTGATAAAAGAAATGCAGAGTGCATACAAAAGAAGCGAAGAGTTTCTTGACCTTGATCTTGTGGTAACAGAAATCAAGCAAGATACAAAAGACAATGTCGTAAACGACGTGATGCAAAATGCAACTCCTGCGGATCTTGCAAACATGCAGAAACTTCTCCAGAGCTGGGCAAACGAAATACTTTCAAGAAGATGAACTTCGGTCCAAAAATAACGAACTTCGGCTTTTGTTGCCGGGGTTCCACACCGTATGTATAGGTGGACTGGGGGGGATTTGAACCCCCGACATCCGCGTTGCGAACGCGGCATCACTACCCCTAGACTACCAGCCCTTTTGTAATCAAGATTTGTCTCTGCTTTTATTCATTTACTCAAAGAATAATACTAGGTTTTCAATCAAATTTTTCAATGACTGTTGATGCGGTAATCACAGGTTCTCATGTTATTCTTCAAAATGGAATGGTAGACAAAAACATCGTAATTGATGAAGGAAAAATTATTGCTTTGACAAATGACATTCCACAATGTGATGTTAAAATAAAAGGTGATGGTCTTGTTTCACTTGCAGGAATAATTGATCCTCATGTACATTATGGAGTTTATTCGCCAATTGACGAAGCTGCTGTAACTGAATCAAAAGTTGCTGCAATAGGCGGTGTTACTACGATGATAAGAATGCTAAGACTTGGAGGTTCATATAAAAAAAATCTAGATTCTCATCTTCAAGCAAGTGCAAAGACTCACTATGTCGATTATTCAATTCACGCTTCCATCCTTCAAAAAAATCAAATCGATGAAATGGAATTTTGCAAAAGTAGAGGAATAACTTCTTTTAAGATATACATGAATCTAGGAGACGAAGTTGGCCATGTCTATATGGATATGAAACCTGGAGAAAAATCTCTCATAGAAGAAAAAGTGGAGATGACTAAAGATATGATAGAAAAAATAATTGCAAAAGCTGCTTCTCTAAATTGTATGGTTCTAGTTCATGCAGAAGATTACCAGATGTGTTCATGTGGAATTAGAACAGCGAAAGAGAAAAAAAAGGATGGTCTAGCTGCATGGTCCGAAAGTAGACCTGTAGAATCTGAAGTCAAGTCAATCAAAACTGTTTCTGAAATTGCAAGAAAATATGGTTGCTCTATTTACTTTGTTCATATTGGTTCACAAGCAGCTATCAATACTATATCTGAAGAAAAGAAAAATGGAACAAAAATTCACATTGAAACATGTCCACACTATCTTACATTATCTCATGAATCTCAGAAAGATTATCTTGCTAAAGTCATGCCCCCAATACGTTCTTCACAAGATGTAGATTCGGTATGGAGAGAAATACAATCTAACAGAATAGACACTATCGGAACTGATCATGTTGCCAATCGACTAAATCTGAAGATTGGTGGAGAAACTGTATGGGATGCACTTGCAGGATTTCCAGGAATTGGTACCATGATGCCTATCTTGTTAAGTGAAGGAGTCAACAAGGGAAGATTAAGCCTCCAACAGCTCTCAAATATGACTAGCTTAAACACTGCGCAAATATTTGGCATGTATCCAAAAAAAGGAATCATTCAAAAGGATTCTGATGCGGACATTGTTTTAGTAGATCTCAAAAAGGAAGCTAAAGTATCAGCACAAGCACTTGATGGATTTTCAGATTACAATGTATACGAAGGTTGGAATCTGAAAGGATGGCCAGTAAAAACTATAGTACGAGGAAATGTTGTGGCTGAAGATTTTAAAATGATTGAAAAACCTGGCTATGGTAAATTTGTTTCAAGACCTGTGTAATCACAGAATTTCATATTTACCATTTTCTTTTGCTTTGTAAATTATGTCGGGTTTTGAAAATATTCCTACTTCAATTACACCTGGAATCTCTATTATCTTTGTTGCAAGTTCCTTAGGATTTGATATTTCACCAAAATCGCAATCTAATATGATGTTTCCATTCTCAGTTACAAATGGATAACCACGTTCTAGTAATCTAATATGCGGTTTTCCGCCAAGTTTTTTGATTTGAATATTTGCCATATTTCTTGCAAATGGATAAACTTCTACAGGTACACTTCGATTTAGTTTTTTTACAAATTTTGATTCATCTGCTATTATTGCAACTTTTTTTGCAATGCTAATCAGAATTTTTTCTCGTAAGAGAGCTCCACCTCCTCCTTTTATCATATTTCCTTTCGCATCTATCTGATCTGCGCCATCAAAAACCAAGTCGATGTGATTTATCTGATCTGCTTCTATTATTGAAATTCCACCCTTTTCTGCCTCCATCTTAATCTGGAGAGATGTGGGTACTGCTTTTACAGAAAATTTATTTTTTTTAATATATGATGATAATAATCTGACTATGGCAGTTGCAGCTCTTCCACTCCCAAGTCCTATGACAAAATTGTTCCTTACCATTTTCAATGCTTGAGGTGACAATGCCTCAATGGCATCATCCACTGTCAATTATTCTACCTCTACTTGCTCTAGTTTTGATAAAGCTTTCATTATTTCGCTTTTTATTTTATCTAAATCCTTGTCGTCATCTTCTAATTTCTCTTCTTCTGGTATCTTGATTGCGGTTGGAAGTTGAATTTTCTTTTCTTGTTCTTGTTGTACTGTCTCAGGTTTTGGTAATTCAGATAAAATCTCCTCTTTCACATTTTGTATGCTTGACTGAGGTATAATTACAGGTGCTTCAATTATGATTGGTTCTATTACACTCTGAGGAATTTGTGGTTCAACTTGAGTGGGTCTGATAAATTCTGCAGGGAATTGTGGAACCTTGTTTGTAATCTCTGTTAAAGTAGATAGTTCAACGGTTCTGTGTTTGTCATATGTTGGAACATCTATTGGAGGTAACCACTCTGATGTTCTTTCTTCCTGAATCTCTATCTTTTCCTTTTGAGATTCGATCTTTTGAGTTTCTATCTTTGGTTCAACTTTCTTAGTCTGAAGATTTTCTTGTATTGTCTCAACAGATCTTTCGACTTGTTTAGGTTGAGTAATTGGATTTACTGTAATCTTTGACGAGATCTCGTACAATCTTTGATCTAACTGTGATAGTCTGTTATCCATTAACGAAATCAAACTATCTCCTACTGGACCAAAGTCTGGATACTTGCTTGCAGCTTCGAGCTTTTCAATTTTAGTAATGACTATTCCAAGTTGATGTTGATAACGAAGCAACAGCTTGTCTTTTTGAATTCTTGTAACATCTGACTCTTGTTGATGGAGTCTTGTAATGGTTTTTGATAAAATTTCCCTTTCCATTCTTAGTGAATGTAATTGATTTAAAATTGCAGAATTAATAGTGGGAGTTTGTTTATTGCGTTTTATCTTTGGAACTTTATCCAGTGCGACTGCAGTGCAGGCACCAGCAAGAGAGCTAAAAATTAGCGCTATTTCTTCCATTTACGTATACCATTTAATCCAGTTGTATTTTCTTATTTTAGCCTCTGGATAACCACAGCTACCACATCTTTTGTGTCTTACATGATAAGAATTCTTTCCACATCTTCTACATCTAATGTGGACGTGTTTTCGTGTGTAGCCTCCCATTGAGGTAGTACCCTTAGTCATAATTCACTCACTTTGGTGGAGGGGATATGATTACTACGTTGTCTCCTCTGACAACTATGGTTCCAAGACTCTTTGTCTCTCCTTCAGAAGGGATCTCTTCTGAAGATTCAAGTAGCAGGTTCATGTGTTGGTCAAAACCATGAAGATTACCTCTTATCACTTTGCCGCCTTTCAGCTTGATAAGGACAACCTTGTTTAGGCTTTCATCAAGTACTTTTACTGCCATATCTACTGACATCTATTTCACTTATTACACACTCTATAGAGGGTATATATTAAAATTTCATTGGTGTAATTTTCAACCTGTTCCAGTAAGGCAAGTTTGACTCTCTTTTACAATATTTGAAATTATTTCACTTAGAATCGCTTTTCCATCTTTTACAGTAGCTAAAGTAGGATCTCCCCAGACGCCGTTCTTTGTTACTGAAATAAATGACTTGTTTGCTTTCTTATTTAGCCGATTCAATTCATTTCTTGACAAGTTGTCAGGAATAAGTCCTTTTTTGGCTTTTTTCATGAGCACTTTGTCTGATATTGCCAACATAATAGAAGTCTCAACAAATCCCGCATGATCAAATTTCCTTTTCATAAAATGCCAATATGAATATACAAAAATACGTTGTTTTACACGGACCATCTTGGATACCTTATCTTGCAATTTTTTTAATGCATCCTGATTTCCATGATGGCCATTAAGGATAATCACTGTGTCAATATGGTTTTTGGACAATGAAACACACAGCTCCACCAGAATCTTTTGTAAAGTACGAGTTGATACGCTCATGTTAAAAAATGGATGGTGTTCAAAAGACACTCCATATTGTATGGTGGGTAATAACAAAAATCCATTTTTGTCAGAGACTTGTCTTGCAATATGTGAAACTATATCAGAATCAGTGGATACCGGAAGATGAGGACCATGTTGTTCAATTGAACCAACTGGGATTAAAGCAACCGATTTTCTCTTTGTTAGTTTAAGAATATCGGTATTTACAAGATCTCTTACTATCATCTAGAACTCTTGGGTTTCACATGTACCTTTCCCCAATATACCTCTAATCTTCCATCTAGGTGCATTTTTACAGCTTCTAATAGGGTTGCAGCTTCTAATTTTTGCCCTTTCTTTTTCAAAGTTTCTAGAGTTTCATTCTCATCTATAGCAAAAGCATCCTGAAAAATTATGGGACCTTGATCAAGATCTTCAGTTACATAATGTGCGGTACATCCAACAATTTTTGCACCGCGCTCATAAGCTTGAACATATGCAAAAGCCCCTGGAAATGCAGGTAAGAGTGATGGATGTATATTGATAATTCTATTGGGATATCTCCATACAAAGTTAGGAGAAAGTATTCTCATATATCTTGCAAGTACTATCAGATCAACATCGAATTTTTTTATGATGGACATTATCTTTTCTTCTGCCTTTAACTGATCATTTTCATTAACCAAAACAAATGGAATGTTTGCCTTCTTTGCTGATGATGCTAAAGTATTTTCTGTGCCTATTATTACTACAATCTCTCCTCTAAGCTTACCTTTTACTCTTGCATCAAGAATGGCTTCAAGACAATGAGGTTCTTTTGTTACAAGTACTGCAAGTCTTTTTCTTTTTGATATTTCATAATGGATATTGACTTCCATCTTGAGCTTTTTTGCCAAACTCTCAGCTTCTTTGTTAAATCTGGTAATGTCTATCTTCTTTACAAAAGATGCTTCCAGATACATTCCAAAGAGTCCCTTTACAACATTTTGATTTATCTTCTCAATGTTGCCCTTATTTTGAAAAATAAAATTAGTAAAACCTGCTACTACACCTTCATGGTCTTTTCCAACAACTACAAGTTCTACAATCGTCTTGCTCATTCTGATTGTTAGACATACTCCAGTTATTAATACTTAAATAGCCTTTTGCAATATGACGTATTGTAAAAATGCTAGTTCAACTAGATACCATAATTCTGTAATGTGTTGCTGAATGAGAGATAGAAGTTTTTTAAATTTTAATATTGATGAGGAAGAATGATGGATAAACAAAAAAGTTCTCACAGGACACACAATAGGGGAAACAGCTATGATCATAACAACCCAATAAAAATTTGTAAAGTATGCTCAACAATTGGTGATTGGCATTGTTATGAATGCTCAAATAACTTTTGTAGTGCTCATTTTCATAATCACAAAGAAATGCAGTTATGCGTAATTCATTAAGTGCGGGAGGTGGGATTCGAACCCACGAACTCCTAAAAGACAGGGTCCTAAGCCCTGCGCCTTTGACCAGGCTTGGCAACTCCCGCATGCACCATGACTTTTAAGACAAATTTATCTATTGTTGAATGGTCCATATGGCAAAATTATTTGGAACTAATGGTGTAAGAGGAGTATTTGGAGAAGGTCTTACACTAGACTTTATCTCTGAAATTACTCTGTCAATTGCAAGTCTTTTCAAAAAAGGACCAATTTTAGTAGGTTATGATGGCAGAGAATCCAGTATTATTATATCGAAAATAGTAACAGCAGCACTAAGCTCAGCTGGTCTGGATTCTGTAATTTGTGGTCTAATTCCCACACCTTGCTTACAATTCGCTACGAAAAAACTTGGTTACAACGGAGGAATCATGATAACCGCATCCCACAATCCTCCACAATATAATGGAATCAAGGTTACTGCAAGAGATGGAATTGAGATATCAAGAGAGGATGAGCTTACTGTGGAAGAATTCTATTTTAAGAAGAAATGGAAGATTTCAAATAAACCTGGTATTATCACAAAGGAAACAAATGCTATTAGTACATACATTTCTGGAATTAAAAAACAAGTTAATGTTAAGAAAATAAAATCAAGAGATCTCAAAGTAGTATTAGATCTTGGTAATGGGGTACAAGCAATTACGGCTCCACTCTTATGTAGAGATCTTGGATGCAAGACGATTTTGATAAATGAAAAAGTAGATGGTACTTTTCCAGGAAGAGGTTCAGAACCAACGCCTGAAAATCTTGAAAAACTCTCATCTATGGTAAAAAAATCAAGAGCTGATTTTGGAATAGCATTTGATGGAGATGGCGATAGAAGTATCTTTTGTGATGAGAAAGGAAAAATTCTCACAGGTGATAGGTCTGCATTACTCTTATCAAAATATATTCTTGAAAGATATCCAAAATCCAAGATTGTTACTTCAGTTAATTCTACATATGTAATAGAAAAAATAGCATCCAGTTCAAATTCTAAAGTATTACGAACTAAAGTTGGTAGTGTTGAAGTTTCACGTAAGATGGTACAAGAAAATGCATTAATCGGCTTTGAAGAAAATGGTGGCTTCATGTATGGAAGACATAATCAAGTTCGAGATGGTTCTATGACGATGGCCGTATTGATTGATCTCTTAGCAAACAGCAAAAACTCTTTATCGCAAAAAATGAATGAACTACCTCAGTCTTTTACTACTAAAGGAAAAATAACATGTACAAAAGATGATTTTAAAAAAATAGTTAAAATTCTAAAAGCAGAACCTTTCAGAAAAGATCTTACTGACGGAATAAAATTATTTCTTGATGAATCAAGCTGGGTTATGGTAAGATTGAGTGGAACTGAACCAATAGCTAGAATCTATGCAGAATCCTCATCCCAAGCTGGATTAGATGATATTTTTGCAAAATACATGCAAAAAGTAAAGGCTGCAGTTGACAGATAACACTTTTAAAACCAATTGTAAAGAAGGAAAGAATGGAAATGATCCCAATGGGTGATACATGTGGCTAAGGCTTATTACGTAAAGTTTCAGGTGCCCACTGACTTGGTTAGCCCAATCTATGAAGCTATAAGAGTTGCACACCAAAGTGGCAAAGTAAAGAAAGGTACCAACGAAGTTACCAAAGCAATCGAAAGAGGAATTAGTAAACTGGTAATTATTGCAGAAGATGTAGAACCACCAGAGGTAGTTGCTCATCTTCCTATACTATGTGAGGAGCACGGAATTCCGTATGGTTTTGTTCCAAGTAGACAGGAACTCGGCAAGTCTTTAGGAATTGATGTAACCTCTGCGGCTGCTGCGATATTAGATTCGGGAGATGCTCAACATATAGTAGACCAAATTGTGGCATCGTTGTCGCAGATAAAAGGCGGTCAAGCTAGCAAATGAGTACTGAAGTTCCTACCTCTGCTGAAGTTATACAAATTGTCGGAAGAACCGGAATTGCTGGAGAAGTTATTCAAGTAAGAGTAAAGATACTAGATGGTAAAGATAGAGGTAGAATTCTAACAAGAAATGTAAAAGGTTCTGTCAGAATGTCAGACATCCTCATATTAAGAGAAACAGAACGAGAAGCGAGAAAAATTAAGTGATAAAAAATGAGCGTTCTTGTTAAACCTTGCAGTTTTTGTAATAGGCCAGTAGCAAAAGGTTCGGGTACTATGCTTGTAAAAAATGACGGTTCAGTATTTTGGTTCTGTTCTTCAAAATGCAAGAAGAATATGCAGGTCTTAAAACGTGATCCAAGAAGACTAAAGTGGACTAACAAATACGTCAAGGGCGGAATAAAGGTCAAAAAATAAAATGGCTGAGCAGACGTTATTCATAGTAAAGCCTGACGGTGTAGAAAGAAAGATTGTAGGAGATATTGTATCTAGATTTGAACACAGGGGATTTAAAATATTAAAACTGAAAATGTTTACTTTCACAAAACAAATGGCAGAGGAATTTTATTCTGCTCACAATACAAAACCTTTCTTTGGAGAATTGGTATCTTTTATCACATCTGGAAGTGTTGTTGCTGCTATAATTGAAGGAAACAATGCAATTGCAACAACAAGGGCTATGATTGGTTCAACCAAATCATTTGATGCTTCACCTGGAACAATAAGGGGAGATTTCGGATTAGGAATTTCTGATAACATAATACACGCCTCTGATTCTAAGGAAAGTTTTGAAAAAGAAATAGCTGTGGTATTCAAGTGAAAGCGGTTGCAAATACGACAGCCTATAGTCGCAGTTCTAGGTCACGTAGACTCTGGTAAAACATCTCTATTAGATAAGATAAGAGGTACAGGAGTACAATCAAGAGAAGCTGGAGGAATTACACAGCATATTGGTGCAAGCTTTCTTCCCACTGATACATTAAAGAAAGTTTGTGGACCTCTTTTTGCAAAGATGGGGGGAGCAAATCAAGAAATTCCCGGTCTACTTGTCATCGATACACCAGGACATGAAATATTTACAAATCTTAGAGCAAGGGGTGGTTCTGCTGCAGACATTGCTATTTTAGTTGTAGATGTAAATCGAGGATTTCAACCACAAACTAATGAAAGTCTAAAAATCTTACAGGCTAGAAAAGTTCCATTTGTAATTGCTTTGAATAAAGTTGACATGGTTTCTGGCTGGAAAAAAAATCCAAAATCTCAGTTTATCTCACAGTCTGTTAAAGAACAAGACCAATTTGTTCAAACTGCACTAGATGAACTATTGTATAATGTCGTAGGGACACTGTCTGTTCTAGGATACAACTCCGAGGCATTTTACAGAGTAAAAGATTTCTTAAAAGAAGTAGCAATAGTTCCAGTTAGTGCAAGAAGTGGGGAAGGAATGCCTGAATTACTAGCAGTATTGGTGGGACTGACACAACAATACATGCAAAAAAAATTGGATCAGACTGAGAAGCCAACAAGGGGCATAGTTCTTGAGGTAAAAGAAGAGATTGGCCTTGGGATGACGGCTAATATCATACTAATTGACGGCACTTTAAGAAAAAGTGACTCTATACTGGTTGCCAAGAGAGATTCAGTGATAATTACAAAACCAAAAGCAATACTACTTCCAAAGCCTCTTGATGAGATGCGTGATCCTAGAGATAAATTCAGACCTGTAAATGAGGTAGATGCTGCTGCTGGCATAAAGATTGCATCACCAGATCTAGAAGGTGTACTTCCTGGAAGTCCTGTATATGCAACAACTGATGAATCACGAATTGAAGAATTCAAAAAATTGATCGAATCTGAAATGAAATCTGTATTTATCAAAACTGACACAAAAGGTGTGATTCTAAAATGTGATACAATCGGATCTCTTGAAGCTTTAACTGAAATGTTGAAAAAACAAAATGTTACCATATCTATGGCAGATATCGGACCAGTTACAAGACGCGATGTAATGGAGGCACTTGCAGTAAAAGAACATGATAGACATTTAGGAGTAATTATAGCATTTAATGTAAAAATTTCACAAGACGCACAAGAAGAAGCAGATTCTAATCACATCAAGATTTTCCATGATCAAGTAATCTATAGTTTAATTGACAACTATACTAACTGGGTGCAAGAAGATACTGCAAATGAAGAAAATGCTATCTTCCAAGAACTTACGCCCGTATCTAAATTTACATTTCTCAAAGGATATGTGTTTAGAAAAAATAATCCTGCAGTTTTTGGAGTACGAGTAGATGCTGGAATATTAAAGCAAAAAGTGTCTGTAATGAATTCATCTGGTAGAAAAGTTGGTACTATACATCAATTGCAAGACAATGGTAAAAATGTTGATGTTGCAAAAAAAGGTCAGGAGGTTGCAGTTTCAATTCAAAATGTAACTGTAGGTAGACAAATATCTGAAGAAGAAGTTTTTTATTCATTCCCACCGTCTCCAGAAGCAAAATTATTGCTTAAGACATATTCTCATAAACTTAGTCCTGACGAATTTCAAGTTCTTAGAGAAATAATCGAAATTCAAAGAAAAGTAAATCCACTCTATGCTTACTGAGAATATTTCTGAGCAAGCATGTGCAGTCCTGGTTCTCCTATTGCTCCCATAGCTTTGTCAACAGGCTCACCATTGTTGAATACGATGAATGTGGGAATTGAATATACTCCATATCTTTGAGATATACCTGGAGCATCATCAACATTTAGTCGTGCAAATCTGATATTCCTATATTTTTTTGCAATCTTCTCAAAAATAGGTAACATAAATTGACACGGACCACACCATGTTGCCCAAAAATCCACAATTACTGGTGTATTACCTATAATGGATTTATCAAAATTCAAATCAGTAAGTTCTAAAATCTCTGGCTCCTTGTAAGCTTTCATTTCTTCTAATTTCCTTTTCATAATTTTTTCTAATTCCTCGTCTACCAAACCTGATGAAATATAGATAAAAGCTATTTAATAATTTAGCCTAGAGATCAAGAAGAAATCGCATCAAAACTGGTTTCTCATCTCTAATTTCCATGAGATGATATGTTGGCGATTTGATTTCCATTTTAAAATGATGCTTTTCAAAATTGATTTCTTCTCCACCGATTTTTGCTAAAAGGTGAAATCTATCATTTTTTGTTATCTTTACATTGAATGTTTTTCCTGCAAATCCATCTGTTATGGTAAGAATGATTATCTCCTCGAGCCAGCTATAAAGTAAGCCTTTCAGGTCATCTGCATCAATCTCTATTTTTCTATCGTCTTTATTCTCAACTGAGTTGATATCTACAATTGTATCTACTACTGATATGCCTGCGTTTTCAAAGGCTTCTTCTATTGTATCTGCTATTACTTCGATAAAGGCATCTGTCATATGATCTAAATATCGATAAACCATGGATTGGTAGGTTTGGTATACTCTATTAATTTATTCTAACCATATTTTTTGTAATCAGAAAGTCTAAATGCATTAGAAAAAGAATGAGTTTTGAAATTGGAACTACCACGCGGTATGCGAGATATAGAACCAAAGGAATCTTCTGAAATTGAATATGTACGCCAAAAATTTATTGAGACATCAAATTTGTTTGGCTTTCAATTTATGGAATCTTCTCCAATTGAATTACTATCTGTAATTGAAACAAAGAGTGGTCCTTCAATAAAAAATGAAATTTATTACTTTACTGATAAGGGTGATCGTGAGGTAGCCCTGCGTTTTGATTTTACAATTGGTATTACACGTTATGCTACTTCTCAAAAATCAATGCGATTGCCTGCAAAAATCTCAACATTTGGCGGTGTATGGCGATATGATGAACCACAAAAAGGCCGATACAGATTCTTTCATCAATGGGATATAGAGATCTATGGAGAACCAAACATAGAGTCAGATGCTGAAATTATTGATTTTACATCTAAATTTCTAACAAAACTTGGACTAGAAAATGTTGTAATTGATATTTGTGATAGAGAACTTATCGAGTCATATGTTAGAAGTATTTTCAAATCTGACTCGCCAGATGTAATTGGTGATATTCTAAGAGCTGTTGATAAGATCCAAAAAAAGAGAAAGCAGGATATCATTAATGAATACAAAGAAAAAGGTTACTCAGTGTCTGAACTGGAACAAATTCTTAATTTTTCTGAAATCAAGGGACTTCCTGAAGAGATAGAAAAACAGGTTGATGTACGTCAACTAAAAAACTGGGACAAGATTTTACAATTGTTTGATACTTTAAAAAATCGCGGCGTAAATAATGTTAGAATAAACTTTGGAATAGTGCGAGGCCTTGACTACTATTCTGGAATAGTCTTTGAAGTATTTGAAAGAAACTTTGAGGTAGGAGCACTTGTGGGTGGTGGGAGATATGATACCTTGACAAAAGCCTTTGGAAGAAATGATCTTGGTGCCACAGGTGCAGCTGGAGGGGTAGAACGAATTGTGCTATTGTTAGAAAAACAAAAAGTCGATACCCAGACTAGGAAAGAGCGAATATCTGTAGTTTTTGTAAATGATGATATGAAAAAAATTGCAACTGGCATTGCATCACAACTTCGTCTAAAAGAACTACCTACGGATGTAGATTTATCAGGAAAATCTCTAAAAAAACAGATGGAAATTGCTTCAAACTCAAAATATGTCATTATAGTTGCTCCAAAGGAGTATGCTGAAAATTCTGTTGTAATTCGTAATATGAGAGATGGTTCTGAAAAACAGGTAAAGATAGACGATATGTTAAATGATGTAAAATCTAATCTTCCACTCTAAAAGCCTTAGTTAACATTACAAGCTCTGGACCATTTGTAAGACCGCCTACAACTAGTGAATTATTATTTGCCAGTATGCCTGAACATAGGTATGGAGATCCACCATTGATTGTTGCAGGCTCTAATCCCACGCCTAATACTTGTGAAATTACTTTGATGTCTTCTTCTTCTGTAGATGGATGAATAACTCCACCTTTGGAATTTGCTACTGTCATTGCACCTGTTTGATGATATCCTGCAACTCTTTTTCTTATCACTTCTACTCCTAAAACATCTTCAACTTTCTTGACATATTCTGTTGGAATTAGAGGAGACATTACTGCTCCTCTATCGTTTGTACAAATTAAATTTCCTATAGCTGTATGTTTTGTCTCTAAGATATCAACATTAAGTCCGGTTGATTTTTTCAAATGAGATATCTCTTCCTCAAGACAATTGCGTGGAAGTAACAATCCTTTATTATTTACAACCATCAATGGTCCAAGCAATCTTGTATTTGCAACTGAAGTAAAAATATATTCTGTTTTTAAAAATTCTGCAAGGTTAGTTGCTTTTGTAGTAGCAAATCCATTTGGTACAAAAACAAACTTGTCGTTACACTTAGCATAGAGTCCTACATTTGGATTACGATATACATCATACTTGAAAATCCCCAATAAACTAGAACAATTTGTGAAAGATATGAATTTATCTTGTATACACTTTAAATAAGTAACAATAATTTTAGATAATGTGCCTATAGACCCAGACTTTCCAAAAAATCATCAAGCTCTTGAAAAATTCAAAGATCCGTTAAGCGAAAATTATCATCTAGTTTGGGGTCCAGGACGTCTTGCTGAAGCAGCATCTGATCCTAAAGTAAAAACTGACTATCAATCTATAGGTGAAGAGATAAAACCAATGGGAGTACATGGAACTTTTGTAGCTGTAGATTGGGATTCCTGTGTTGCAGATGGGATCTGTTTACTAAGTTGTCCTGTCAAGGTTTTTGAATGGTACAAAAATCCTGGTGAAACAGGCAGAAATGATAGAAAAGATTACACTGACAAGGCAAATCCCGTTAAAGAAGCTGATTGTATTTGGTGCATGGCTTGTGTTGAAGTTTGTCCTACAAAGGCAATCAAAGTAGATCAACTAAATCAGGATTTTCATGAAAAAGAGATTGCAAAATTTGCTTAGTTTTGTCTAGGTTTAAATAAGATATCATTAGACAAAAAACCATGCCGATACCAGAAGACTTTCCAAAAGGTCTAAAACCAATTGGAAAAATAAATCACGCCGATGGTGAGCATTTTCACTTCAGATGGGGCCCTGGCAGAATGGCAGAAGCCTCAAAAGATGAAAATTGCATAGCATCATTCAAGGCTCGAGGAGAAAAAATCGAACCATTGGGTGTAAGTGGTACAATGGTAGCTGTAGATTGGGATTCTTGTGTTGCAGACGGTGCATGCATTGAAGCATGTCCAGTCCAAGTCTTTCAATGGTATAGAACAGAACAAGATATACCAGCAATGAAGACAGTAGGTGCAACTTTTGCAGGAACAGGTAGCTCTGAAAAAGAACACAGAGCTGACTATACTGACAAGGCTGACCCAATTAGAGAACATGATTGTATTTGGTGCATGGCATGTGTTTCAGTTTGCCCTCCACAAGCAATCAAAGTAGATCAGTCTAACCTAGAACACCATGAGAAAGCAGCCGGTACATTTGTAAAAATGGAATCCGGTTCTGAAAATCCACACGCACACCACTAAAATTTTTCGTCCCTTTTCTTTTTCTTATTATGCATACCTACGGATGTCTAAAATTCTAAAAAATCTGTAATCTTAAACAAATTTTAACAAGTCCTTACAAAAAAAAGTTGCAGAGGTCGCCTAGCCCGGCATGGCGTGGGCCTTGAGAGCCTATGTGCGCAAGCACGCGGGGGTTCAAATCCCTCTCTCTGCGCTATTATTTTTCTATATTGCCAATTTCTGCAAGCAAGGCAGAAAGCTGAATCTCTGGATTGGCTCCTATGATTAATCTGTAATCATATTTTGCTATGGCCTCTAAAATCTCTGATAAATGTGCTATCTTAATTCTATAACATTCTTCATTGAGGTATTTCAAAAAGTCTGATTCAGACATTCCATAAATCTTGATGAGTTCAATCATCTTGTTTCTAGCTTCTGAAAGTTTTCCACTAATTGCAAGTTTTAAAATCACACTGACATCGCTTGTCTTGGAAAGTCCCGCCGAAGATTTTACATTCTCTTCATTTATTATTCCTACACTAGCAGTTGCCTGTAACATGTTTATCGAATGACGCATATCTCCTTCTGAATATTCATACAAAGTTTTCAAACCCTCCTCGTTATACTTTATCTTCTCTTTTTTACAAATTTCTTCTAAATGACTTGTAATGTCTTCTTCTGATATTCTTGTAAATTTAAAAACTGCACATCTACTTTGAAGAGGTTCTATGATTTTTGATATGTTATTTGCAATCATGATAAATCTACAATGTTTTGATGTATCTTCAATAATTCTTCTTAACGCAGTTTGAGCGTCTGCGGTCATCTCGTCAGCTTCATCTAAAATTACTAGTTTGAAAGGTATACTGGTATCTAAACCTGAAAATCTTGCAAATTTCTTTACCCTTTCTCTTACCATGTTGATGCCACGTTCGTCAGACGCATTCAATTCCAGAGTATATTCGCGCCACGAATCTCCTAAAATTTCTCTTGCAAGACATAATGCAGTAGTTGTTTTACCAACTCCAGCTGAGCCGGAAAATAGCAGATGTGGCATTTCTGATGGATTTTTTAAAAGCGATCTTAGACTGCCAACTATCTCTTTCTGGTTTATTATTGATGAGATCTTTGTTGGACGGTATTTTTCAACCCACATCGAAGATTCAGTCATAGGGACATACGACTTTCACTTACTAATAAAATTAAGTCTAGGAAATTGATTTAGTAAATTATTGCCATCGATCTTTAGCAGGTGATTGGGTATTACTATATGACCCATTGTTATTATGATGAAAAAACACTTACATTGCTAGGATGATAATTCAAAGTCTCATGTTGAGTATGAAAGCAAGGATTTCAGTTATGAAGAAGCATAAATTTGTACAAATAAAGTCTAGATCAAATGATCAGAGCAAATGGTTAACAGAATTGATCGATCGATCCCTTTAGTGGCCTGACGGAGGATCGAGTAAATTGCACATATCAGAACTCATACAGGTACATAGCATAGGATATCGCTTACAGGATGTCAAAGTCAATTTTGTATATGACCTCAAAATAGATGCTCCAACTGTATCCATAGAATCTAAACAAGGTGAGATTCTAAGTATCTCAAGATGGATAGCCGAAGTACTATCATCAGAAAAACTTGTTCAAGTACAAGACACGGATATGGTAGTAGCTTTGAAACAGGCAGTTATGAAAGAAAATGTGCAGGGAGATTTTGATCTTTCTACACTGGAATTAGACTTTTACATTAAAGTGAATTCATTCACACAAAGACTTCCACAAGAAGATAGGGATAAAATAGAAAGTATGCTAAATTCTCTTATTCGTAAAAGACAAGGAAAAATAATTAGATTGGCTGATTCATCTAAAATGACAGCTGATTTAGCAAAAAAGTTAACAATCGAAGAACGTACCTTATTTGATTATATTCACAATAATAGTACTGAATTTAAAAAACAAATATTGGGTGATAAAAATTGACTGTACAATCTGAATCAATTTCAAAAAGTAAACTTCAGGATCAAGTAAAAGAATTTCTTAGTCAATTTAAAGACAAATCTGGTTCTTACAAATATGTTGATGAAATTGATCAAATGATGGCAAAAAAAACACAATACATCGTAGTTGATTACAACGACCTAGTATCATATCATGAAATTGAATCTGTTTTTAATGTTGATCCCGATGAAATTCTCAGAGCTTTTGGAGGTGCAATAAAAGATATTCTTAAAGAAAGGTTTCCACAATATGCAGAAAAAATTCGTCATGATATTAGAGCAAGAATATCAAATTATCCATCTCAACGAAGTTTACGTGAAGTAAATGCTGAGGTAATTGGAAAAATGATCAGTGTGTCTGGAATGGTTGTAAGATCCTCTGAAATTAAACCGCTTGCAAAAGAACTAATTTACTTTTGTCCTGATAATCACAAGACTGTACGAGTTCAAGAAAAAGGTCTGGAATTTAAAGAACCGCTCAAATGTGATAATGGAAAATGTACTCATAGGGATCTTGAGATAAGTCCTGAACAAAGCAAGTTTATCGATTTTCAAATGGTTAGACTACAAGAATTGCCAGAGGATCTACCTCCAGGACAATTACCTCATTATCTAGATGTCACAGTCTTGCAAGACCTAGTTGATAATGCAAGACCAGGAGATCGTATCATTCTAACAGGAATTGTAAGAATTGAACAAGAACATATCCCTACTATGAGAGGAAAAAGTGGTATCTACAGATTAAGGATTCAAGGAAATAACATTGAATTTCATCGTGGCCGTGGAAATAAGGCTTCAAGAAGTACAGAAAGAGAAGAAATCTCTCCTGATGAAGAAAGAATAATCAAATCACTTGTCAAAAATCCAGATATTTATGATAGACTCATTGCTTCGTTTGCACCTCATGTAAGTGGACATGATATAATCAAAGAAGCTATCTTGTTGTTGATTGTAGGATCAACTCAAAAAATTCTTGCTGATGGTGCTAAAATCCGTGGTGATATCAACGTCTTTCTGGTAGGTGATCCAGGTACAGCAAAAAGTGAGATGTTAAAATTCTGTGCAAGAATTGCTCCTAGAGGACTTTATACATCTGGAAGAGGTTCAACAGCTGCAGGTCTTACTGCTGCAGTTGTAAGGGATAAAATTGGTATAATGATGCTTGAAGCAGGTGCTGTTGTTTTAGGAGATCAGGGTCTTGTCTGTATAGATGAATTTGATAAAATGAAACCAGAAGATAGAAGTGCATTACATGAAACAATGGAACAACAATCCGTAAGCATAGCAAAAGGTGGAATTGTCGCAACATTGAATGCAAGAACATCAATTCTGGCTGCTGCAAACCCTATGTATGGAAAATATGATCCTTTCAAGAATATTACAGAGAACGTCAACCTGCCAGTTCCACTTCTAACACGATTTGATCTTATCTTTGTTGTACGAGATATTCCGTCAAAAGAAAAAGATACTAGAATAGCACGACACATATTGAATCTACACAGGGTTTCAGGAACTGATACAAAATCGCTAATTGATGTAGATATTCTTACAAAATATTTGTCATATGCAAAGAGAACTGATCCAAATCTCACTCCAGAAGCAGAAGATAAAATTCTAAACTATTACATGACTATGAGAAATGTGGAATCTGAAGGAATGATAACTGTAACACCTAGACAACTTGAGGGACTTGTAAGATTAGCCACAGCAAGAGCTAGATTATTGATGAAAACACAAGTTGATGGTGAAGATGCAGAAAGAGCCATCTTTCTAATTCAGAGTATGCTACAAGATGCAGGAGTTGATGTAAACACTGGAAAAGTTGATCTTGGAGTACTTCAGGGACGTCCTCACAGCGAGGTCTCAAAAATGCAATTGTTTATGGATGTGATGAAGTCGCTTGAGGGAGATGAAAAGAGACCTGTTGAAGAAAAGACATTTGTCAAAGAATTAGTCAAGACAGGTAAATTCACAGAAGAAGATGCAAGAAAGTACATCAAAAAATTGCAAAGAGAGTCAGCTATTTATGAATCAAAACCTGGTCATTATAACCGGGTATGAAAATAGAGCAGCTAGATATTCCTCCCTCAGCAATTGAGTTATTACAAAAAAATGGATATGTAAATCTGTACCCTCCTCAGGAAAAAACAGTCAAAGCTGGACTGCTTGAAGGAAAAAGTATTCTTGTTTCTGCTCCAACTGCAAGTGGTAAGACATTACTTGCAATGCTTGCAATAGTAAAACATCTATCTGAAAAAAAAGGTAAAATAGTATATCTTAGTCCTCTGAAGGCATTAGCATCAGAAAAATTCAACGAATTTAAAAAACTTGATTCTCTTGATTTTGGAAAAAATCTGAAAATTCAGATATCAACAGGTGATTTTGACATATCTGACAAAACCCTCAGTCAAAATGATATTCTTGTATTGACAAATGAAAAAATGGATTCTATAATACGACAAGGTGCAGAATGGATAGATGAAATAAGTCTTGTAATTGCTGACGAAGTTCATTTGTTAGGTGATGATGATAGAGGTCCTACTCTTGAAATTGTGCTTACAAAACTAAAGCTGTTGCCACAAAAACCACAAATACTTGCTCTTAGTGCTACAGTTACAAACGCTGATGAAATTGCTAATTGGCTAGAATGTAAACTTGTGCATAGTGAATGGAGACCAGTTCCATTATCTGAAGGAGTTTATGATCAAGGTATAGTTACCATGCATGACAGAAAAAAATTTGAAATTGAAACAAGTATTCGAGGTTCCCCGGTTGACTTGGGATTAGATTCTTTGAAAAATGGGGGTCAGGCCATTTTATTTGCAGAAACAAGGGCTCGTTCTGTATCACTTGCAACTAAGGCTTCTGATGCAGTATCCAAGACTCTAAGCCGCGAAGAAAAAGAATCATTAGGAAATCTATCTAAAAAAATCCTTGATGAGAATGAGAATACTGAACTTGTTAAAACCTTGGCAACTCTTGTTAAAAATGGAGTGGCATTTCATCATGCTGGTCTTAATCCAAACTGTAGAGATTTGATTGAATCTGAATTTAGAAATAAAAAAATAAAAATTCTGGCATCCACTCCAACCTTAGCTGCAGGAGTAAATCTTCCAGCAAGAAGAGTAGTTATTGCTAATGTGACTAGATTTGATGCAAAATATGGTGCAAACAAACCAATTAGCATACTTGAGTATAAGCAACTATGCGGTCGCGCAGGAAGACCACAATATGATGAATATGGAGAAGCAATCATTGTTTGTACCTCTAATAGTGAGGAAATTTTTGATTATTATATCAATGGAACCCCAGAACCAATCACTTCAAAGCTTACTGGAGACAAAGCATTAAGAATTCATCTTCTTAGCTTTGTATCTACAAATCCTGGTATCAAAGGTGAAGATATAGTGGATTTTTTTTCAAAAACGCTTTCGGGTTCTCAAGAAAGAGAAAGCACAATAAAATTCCATATTCAAATTGCTCTGAGATACTTAGAATCAGAAGAACTTGTAAAACAAAAAGGAAATAGGTTCATTGCAACAGACTTTGGCAAAAAAACTTCTACGCTGTACATAGATCCTTTGACTGCAGTTCTATTTAGAAGATCATTGGAAAAGATCACATCACAAGGACACACTCTTGGTTTGTTACATCTAATTACAATATCTGAAGATTTTTTTCCAAAGTTTTCACTAAGAAACAAAGATTATGAACTTGTAGGTACTCTGATTGAAAATTATGCTGATCAATTAATAGACATTATATCAGAGTATGATTGTAATCGAAGTCTTCTCGCATTGCATGCTTGGATAAATGAATCAAGTGAAATATTTCTCTCTGATAACTTTGGTATCGAATCTGGTGATATGTACCGAATGGTTGAAACTGGAGACTGGCTAATTCATGCCCTCTATGAGATAGCAAAACTAGAAAAAAAAGATGAAGCCCTAAATGAGATTGATTCTTTGAGGTCGAGAATAAAGTATGGAATCAAAGAAGAACTTGTTGATCTAGTACGAATAAAAGGAATTGGAAGAGTTAGAGCCCGAATACTCTTCAAAAATGGTATAAAAACAACACAAGATCTCACTGAAATATCTGCAGAAAAACTCTCAAAAATAGATAAGATAGGGCCAGTTATTGCAGAAAACATAAAGACACATCTAAAAAAGATAAGATAATGCTGGATAAGACAATCGTAGGAATACTGATTTCAGCAATTGCGTTTGTTACTGTTTATGTAATTACTCCAGGCCTGATTAATATCCTAACAAAGAGAAACATGGTTGTAAAAGACTTCAACAAACCAACTGCAATAATGGTTGCTCGTCCTGGTGGACCATCTATTCTTGCAGGAATTTTAGCCTCAGAATTTGCTCTCTATGCATTTTTCCCATCTAATGAAATATTGGCAATCATTATCACAACTTCACTTGCATTTCTTGTAGGTTTTGCCGATGATAGAAAAGTGCTTGGTGGCTGGTTCAAACCTTTAGCTCTTGCAGGTTCTGCAGCACCTATTATTCTATTGGGAGTTTATTATCCACATCTTGCATTTCCATTATTTGGTTCAGTCAGTATTCCTGAACTTTATCTGGGATTGATAATTTTCATGATTCCTGTTATGGGAAATTCCATAAACTCTATTGATGTACTAAATGGTGTTGCAAGTGGGTTTATGACAATTGCAAGTTTTGCACTTACAATTTGTCTTTTCATTGTTCATAATTATGATATTGCATTAGCAAGTCTGCCTCTTGGGTTTGTCTCTCTTGCGTTTTATAAATATCACAAAGTTCCAAGTAGAATATTTCCAGGAGATTCTGGCGCACTAACTCTTGGAGCAATGTATGGTACATTGGCAATTGTAGGACATGTTGAGGTTATTGCAGCCATTGCTTTACTTCCTGCAGTGATAAACTCTTTCCTGTTTCTTTCTAGTGTAAAACGAATAATTGAACATAGGCAAATTAAAGCAAAGCCTGTAGTTCACACAGAAGATTTTAGGTTAATGGCAAGCGATGACAAATCTGCACCAGTAACTCTTGTGAGGTTGATTTTAGCCACTGGACCTATGACCGAAAAGCAAGTAGGCTTTGTAATTTTTAGATTGGCCCTATTTTCTGCTGCATTAGCAATCATCACTGCTTTTATGATGGGGATAAAAATATGAAAGGAACCCCTATCTTTTTCTACATTTTTGTAATGTGGGCATTGATAATTGGTGGTGGAGGATTACTTGTTTCAATTATTGCACCACTTTCAATTCATGGATTTGGAAAACTCGATAGTTTGATAGATTCTGTAGTAAAAGCAGGCATTGCAATGGTACTTGTGGTACTTTGGATTTTGGTAATGTCAAAAATAAAGAACTGGATTTTTCACAAACAAATTAGTCACTAACTTTCTTCCCAGTTCTTCTTTTTCTTATCATATTCTTCTCTAGAATACTTGACTTTGGCTGGAACTCCAACTACCACACAATTGGGTGGAACATCTTTTGTTACTACTGCTCCCATTGCTACAACGCTGTTTTTTCCTATTTTGACTCCTGCCTTTATGACTGCTCTTGAGCCAATTACTGCACCATCTTCTATGGTAACTCCAATCATCTTTTTACTTGCAGGATATGGGTCATTAGTTAATGCAGCAGCTGGACCTATGAAGACATTTTTTCCAATTACTGAAAGCGGTGGTATGTAGACAAGCCCCTCTATCATTGTATTCTCACCTATCTTTACATTGTAATCGACATGTGCAAGAGATCCAATCTTGACATTATCTCCAATCTCCGCATTGTCTCCTACATAAGCAAAATGCCATATCCTGACATTTTTTCCAAGTTTTGCCTTTTCAGAAATAAAATTTGTTACCATTTTTTATCACAAGTGCCATGGAACACCTTTTGAAAAAATCTTTTCAGGCAAAGTATTTTTGTATTTATTTAAAAATTCGATATCTTGATTCTTGTCTCTTAATTCATCTGGCAACATTATGGGAATTTCCTCAATTATTGGGTAATATCTTGAACACTTTGAGCAAAATATTACACCTTCGGAAACAATTTCCTCTTTTGTAGTAAATTCTAAAAGCTCAAGAGGAAAATATTTGTCTATTGGACACGCAAGTATCTCCATTAATTTTCTATTCATTTTAGGTCTAGATAAATTGGGGTTCCTTTGTGACTAGATAAAAGTGCCGCTTCTGCAATCCTGGTAGTATTTACAGCATCTTCTGCTCTTACTCTTATGCTATCTTTTCCTTCTATTGCTGATATGAAATTTTTTATCTCTAAAAGCAAAGGTTCCTCCATTTCCTTACGAGGTATTTCAGCTCCAGAACTAGTTTCAATCTTTACTTCTTGTGTGATAAAATCAGAAGAAATTATTGCATCTCCACATACTGCATTAAATTTTCTCACACGTATTGGAGTTATCCAGTTTGAAGATATTATTGCAACTCGGTTATCCTTGAAACCCAACATTATTGTTGCAAAGTCCTCATGTTCATGTCTTATCTTACCTGATCTTGCAAATACAACTTCTGGTACGTCATCAAATAACCACATGGCTGTATCTATATCATGAACTGAGGTATCGTAGATGATTCCAACATCTTTTATGTGATTTGGCATCCTGTTTTCTCTATGAAATTCAAGCATTATCAATTCCCCATACTTCTTTGTCTTGACATATTCCTTGACAAGTGAAACAGCAGGATTGAATCGTTCTATGTAGCCACTTGTGAGAATCACCTTGTTTTTCTTGGCTAAATTGAGTAGATCTTCGCCTTCATGTGATAGATACGTCATTGGTTTTTCAACAAAGACATTTTTCTTTTGTTCAAGTAGTTTCTTTGCAATATCAAAATGAGTTGAGGTGGGAGTACAAACAAATGCTGCATCAAACTGCTCCGAATCCATTAGTGAGTCTAGAGATGAGTAATAATTTACAGAATGTTTCTTGCCAAATTCTTCTGCACGAGAAGCATTCATGTCACATATGGCAGAAAGTACTCCTAGCTGAGAAAGAATTCTGGCATGATTTTTTCCAAATCCGCCAGTACCAATTTGAACTACTTTCATCTTAATACACCGGTGTTATCCACTTGGAGTACTTCTTGTTTTTGCCCATGGTGATATCTGAATATATTGTTCTGATCCTTCCTGTAATCTTGCCTACTTTTCCATCCCCAACCGTTTTACCGTCTATTGAAATAACTGGAGTTATCTCAGCAGCAGTTCCTGTAAGAAATACTTCATCAGAAAAATAAATCTCGGTTCTAGGAATTTCACGCTCAATTGTTTGGTAGCCCAGATCTTTTGCTATTTTAATAACAGAGTCTTTTGTTATTCCTTCTAATGCAGATGAGCTAGGTGGAGGAGTTAGTAACTTCTCATCTCTTATGATGAAAATATTCTCTCCCGGTGCCTCACTTATGTTTCCTAGATGATCTAATAGTATAGCCTCGTCGTAACCGTTTCTCTTTGATTCTTGAGTTGCTAAAATGGAATTAAGATAGTTTCCACCCATTTTTGCAAGTGGCGGTGTAGAGATATCGTTAATTCGTCTCCAAGAAGATACTCCTGCTTTTATTCCGTTTTTGTTAAACAATTCTCCAAAAGGAAACATGACTACAGCTGCATGTGTAGGAGTTTTCTCAGTTACATGGAGATTAATACCATGTTTGCCTACAAAATAAAATGGTCTTATGTAGCAGGATTCTTTCACATTATTTTTTTTACAAAGACTGATTATGGCATTTGTTATTTCTTTATCAGTAAATCTCAAGGAAATTGAATACACTTTACCTGAATTTCTAAATCTCTTAATGTGATCATTTAGTCTGAAAATATACAAATTTTTGGAATTCCAATATCCTCGAAGTCCCTCAAAAACTGAAGTTCCATAATGTATAGCATGAGTCATAACTGGAACATTTGCATCTTCATCTTTTATTATTTTTCCATCAAACCAGACAAATTTTGGCACAAAAGGTTTCATATTGAAAAACCAAATACATCTATAATTAATCTATTTCGACCAAAATCCAATGCTTGGGAATTTCATTCCTAATATTCGGTATGTAAGATCTTCTGCACTTGCAAATTTCTTTACAATGTCCCAATTTTCGCGTATTATTTTTACTACTTGTGGTTCAACATAGTTTTCCCAATCTGTCTCTTTTCCCATTGCTGCATCAAACATTTTTTGTTTTACAGATGACGCAGAGGTTTCTTTCCTCTTTCCTATTCTGGGATTTAGCCCATAGAGTTTAAGTACAAAACCTTCAGCTTTATCTCCAGTATATGTAAAATAGTCTGTAGTAATTCCATCAAGAATTTGTTTTTTTATTTTCCATGAATAAGGAGATAGCATAGGAGGCATGTATTTTGTAAATGGTGCATAGAATGTATAATTTGGTGAAATTGTTATGGTTTCACCAAACACTGCCTTGAGCATTTTTTTTCTAAGCTCATAACTGAATGGAAAACTTCTACTATTGATTTCCTTACCGTTCTTCAAGAATATGACTGGTAATACTCTTACTTGATTTTCATTTTTTAGCTCATTGATGATTTCTACATGAGACTTTGTTACTGGATTCAAATGTGCAAGATAGATTGCAATTGTCAACTGGCTTTTGTATTTTTGTGGCATATTTCAATCATTTATTCAGGACTACGATGAAATTTCCGGAAATATAGGGACGATGGGACTTGAACCCACGACATCCAGCGCCCGAGGCTGGCAGTCTACCAAGCTAACCTACGTCCCTGTAGATTCGCCTAGGTAATAGAATATTATTCTTTCAAAGAGGATTTTTTTTAACCGTATGATTCATACTTTATTTCAAAGCTCTTGTCTGCTCTCTTGTTTCTTTCTGTGACAAAGCCTTTTGGTGTTAAAACATCCATACATCCATCAATAGTTCCTTGCCAGCCACAAATGAAAAATACTGTATTATCTTTTGTAATTTTTTCACCAACTAGTTTTTCAAGTGGAGACATTTCCCCATCTTTTGACTGTAAGAAACTTTCCACTCTACCTTTGTTACCGTTCCAGGTTCTGTTGAACCATTCGTCTGGTCTACTGATAGTTGCCCTATATCTGAAATTCCACTTGTCTTTACCTCTGTCAAGACTTTCTTCTTCTAATCGAGTTAATTCTTCTCTGTAACCTAACTCATCAACATAACTGGCCCCGTGAAATACTACAATTTCCCTTTTGCTTCCTATTGCATGAAGATGTTTTGCATAACTGACAAATGGTGCAAGACCTGTACCTCCACCAAGACAGACTATTCTTCTATTATCCGGTTCTCCATCATGTTTCTTTTCCTCTATGGTAAAAGGACCAGTTGGTTTTAGCCAAATTATTTCATCTCCTTCTTTTGCACTAAACAAAACTGTGGTAAGACGTCCTGGAAGTGGTTTTCTTACCCATCTTATGTATAATTCAATATAATTTCGGTTCTCTGGATTTGATGCAATTGAATAAGCTCTTCGAATTACCTTATTCTCTGCTGGTACAAATGCTCCAAGTGTTAGAAACTGTCCAGCTTTGTATTGTGGGACTTCGCCACCTTCTTTTGGCTTGAATCTAAAAACTCCTAAATCTTCTTTTTGAATTTGTACGTACGAAATTATTGCTTTATTTTCTACGACCACGCGAGGATTTTAATTTAGAAGCTTAAATATCTTATGCTATTATTTTGCATGCAAATTTTGACTTACGCTAAACGTTAATAACCTCTCAAAAAAAGTTAATGCAAATCAGTGCAATATTCTGGTTGAACATGGGCCGGTCGTCTAGCCTAGTAGGATACGCCCTTGGCATGGGTGAGATCGTGGGTTCAAATCCCACCCGGTCCACTTTTTTAAGTTACAGTTATTGTATGAGTTGACATTGGAGCAAGTGGATTAATGTCACGTAAATTATCCCAAACAAATATCTCTATTTTGTAATTTCCTCTAGTATCTGGAGTCCATGAAAGTGCTGGAGAAAGAGTCTGATTTGCATTAAGAGACCCAGTAAAATAATTTAGATCGACAATTGCTCCATCGGAATTAATTACTTGAATTATGTATGCCCAATTGATATTTTTATCAGTTATATTCTTCAAAGAAGTTTGTAAACTAAGCTGCTGATCTACAACAGGAGATTTGATATCCTCCCCAAGTGAATTTACTATTCTAAAGTCTGATGTTGAAACTTCTTGATATCCGTAAGCAGAACTGATTCCAATTATTGTTAGTGCAAAAAATATAGACAGTAGAAACTTCAATGCCTCGATTTTTTCATTCTTAGATTTAAATTATCCCAAATGATACTTCATGCATGTCCGAATCTAGAGACATAATATACATAGGAAAGAAGCCTCTGATGGCGTATGTTACTTCTGCGCTCATACAGTTGGCAAATCAACCAAAAATACTCATCAAGGCAAGAGGGCTTAGCATCGGCCATGCAGTAGACGTAGCACAGATTATTGCACGAAAAACAGAAAATGCCGGCTTTGCCGTAGGAGACATCAAGATAGGTTCAGAACAAATGCAATCACAAGACGGACGCTCTAGAAATGTTTCTACAATAGAAATAGAAGTAAAGAGAACCAACTCTTAGATAGGATACCTTGAAAAACACTTTTCTTTTTTGTTAATTTTTTGTTGAATACTTGTTTTCCATTTTCTTAAATTTTGAGAGATCAACAATATCATTAAACTCATCAAAATTGACAAGAGATTGTTTTACCTTCAAAGTTGTTCCAGATTTTTTTAATTCTTTTAGAATCTTTAAGGTAGCAAATGTATTTGCATAAAGAACTGATAATGGATATAAAATTAGATTGAATCCCATCTTATGTAGTTCCTTGGATGAAAGAACAGGTGTTGCTCCACCTTCTATCATATTTGCAACTAGAGGAGCTTTAATCGATTTTCCTATCTTTTTCATCTCTTCAACTGATTTTGGGGCTTCAACAAATATTGCATCTGCTCCAATCTCTTTGTAGAGTAAACCTCTTTCAATTGCAGCATCAAGACCTTCAGTAGCGCGTGCATCTGTCCTTGCTACAATTATGAAATCTTTACTTTTTCTTGCATCAACAGCTGCACGAAGTTTTTCAGCATATTCTTCTTTAGGAATTACTTCTTTACCAGACATGTGACCACATCTTTTTGGCCATTTCTGGTCTTCAAGAAATATACCTGATGCTCCAACTGACTCTAATTCATTTACAAGTTTCCACACACTCAATGGGTTACCATATCCTGTGTCAGCATCTACTATGACTGGAACAGATACTGACTTGCATATTCTCTTTGCATTTTCAATTGTCTCTTTGGATCCAATGAAACCATAATCTGGCATGCCAAGGAGTGCTGCAGATGTTCCATATCCTGTCTGAAACATTGCTTCAAAGCCTACCTTTTGGGCTATTCTTGCAGTTATTGCATCATAAACTCCTGGGAAAACAAGAGGTTTTGATTTATCTAATAATAATTTTCTAATATTTGTCAACTGCGGCTATACTGTTTTACAATTATTTATTGCTTAGTTAATCATTAATCATTTTTCTGAGGTCTTGATCGTTCCACAATTAGAATATCTTCAAACAATCAAAATATCTGAAAATCATTTGAAAGGCAAGTTTCATACTTGTCAGAAACTATTGATAGCGATAAGGTGTCACTATGGCCAGATTGAAATCCTTCACAAGACATATTTATGAAGCCTGAAAAGGAGAATTCGAATAATGGTTAACAGCGTAGAACTTGATCTCTTGATAGTAGGTTCTGGTCTTGCTGGTCTTAGGGCCGCAATTCAAGCAGCCAAAGTAAGTTCAAAAATAAAGATTGGAGTAATTTCAAAACTTCAAGTTATGCGTTCACACTCTGTATCTGCTGAAGGGGGAACAGCTGCAGTTCTATATCCTGAGGAAGGTGATTCTCTTGAATCTCATGTTTATGACACTGTAAAGGGAAGTGACTTTCTTGGAGATCAGGATGTCATTGAAAGACTAGTTTCAGAAATGCCATCTGAAGTATATCAGCTTGAACATTGGGGAATGCCTTGGTCAAGAAGAGAAGATGGAAGAATTGGTCAGCGAGCATTTGGAGGCTACAGCTTTAATCGAGCAACATATGCTCAAGATAAAGTTGGATTCTATGAAATGCAAACTCTCTATGACACTTGTCAGAAATTTGATAATATTGAATTTTACAATGAATGGTTTGTTACATCTGTAATTCATGATGGTCAAAGTTTCTGTGGTATTACTGCAATCGAACTTTCAAGTGGTAACTTTTACACATTCAAAGCAAAAGCATTGATAATTGCAACAGGCGGTGCAGGACGAGTTTATAGTTTTTCAACTTATGCTTTAGCTTCAACTCCAGATGGATTGGATATGGCATATCGTGCAGGAATGGCCTTGAAAGACATGGAGTTTGTTCAATTCCATCCAACTGGAATATTGCCATCTGGAATTTTGATTACAGAAGGTGCTAGAGGTGAAGGTGGATATTTGTTAAACAAAGACGGAGAGAGATTCATGAAAAAATATGCTCCGACAAAACTTGAGCTTGCTTCAAGAGATGTTGTCTCACGTGCCATGATGACAGAAATTAACGAAGGCAGAGGCTTCAAAAATGAGACTGGAGTGGAATGTCTAAAACTAGATCTTACTCATCTTGGCAAGGATGTTCTTACACACAAATTGCCTGCAATTAGAGAAATATCATTAAAATTTTCTGGCATTGATCCAATTACTGAACCAATTGATGTTAGACCAGTATGTCACTATATGATGGGAGGAATTCATACCAACATAGATGGTGCAACAGAAATACAAGGAATATGGGCAGCTGGAGAAGCTGCATGTAACAGTGTTCATGGCGCAAATAGATTGGGAGCCAACTCAACTGCAGAATGTCTTGTTTGGGGAAAGATTACAGGCGATCTAGCTGCAAGATACATTCTTGAGGGTAAATCACAACCACCATTTCCAATGCATTTGATTGCCAATGAAGAAAAAAGAATCTATGATGGAATCTTTAGAGGTAGTGGAAGTGCAAATCCATATGAAGTTCGTCAAGAATTAACTGATATAATGAATTCAAAAGCATATGTCTTTAGAACTGAAAACGAACTAGTTGAAGGACTAAAACAAGTACGACAATTATACCAAAAAACCTGGAAGCACGTCGATGATAAAGCTAAAGAGTATAACACTAACTTTACAAATGTCATGGAACTTGATTCTATGTTCCGAGTTGCTGAAGTTATTCTAATGGGAGCAATTGCAAGAAAAGAATCCAGAGGTGCTCATGCAAGAGTTGACTATCCCAATAGGGATGATAAAAACTTCTTACACCATACTCTTGTTTACTATGATACAAAGGAACCTGTTCTTAAGACACATCCTGTAACTATTACTAAATACCAGCCTGTGGAGAGGAAATACTAGTGACAGAAAGATTGTCAAACCGTGAAGGCATTAAGGGAATGGCAAATCCTACTCGATATGGAATTGAACGAGTTGCATATTGGCTACAGAGACTCACAGGACTTGGTTTACTTGCTTATTTGATAGGTCATATTATTGAAACAAGCACCATTGTTCATGGCAAAATTGCATGGGACAAGATGTTGGAATTTACACAAACTATCCAAGGACACCTTTTCCTTACTTTAGTAATTGGTATGTGTGTTTTTCATACTGCAAATGGAATTAGAGTAATGCTTGGTCATGGAGGTATAGGTGTTGGAAAACCTGGACAACCTGAATATCCATACAAGGCATCATCACTTAACTATAAACAAAGACTTTGCATATGGGTTTCAATCGGACTTGCAGCACTTGCCATGATGTATGGTGCCTCAGTACTATTTGGTGTTTAAAATGAGAGAAAGCATTATCATGAAAATACATTATGGAACAGCACTAGGAGCGGTAGCTCTTGTAGCTGTTCACATCTTGATGAGAATGACACAAAACTTTGATCAATCTCTACAATATGAAAATGTAATTGCAAACTATCATTTTCTACCATATGCATTAATGTTAGAGGCAGTGTTGATACTTTTATCAGTACATGGTTTTAATGGTCTTAGAGTAATTCTTTTGGAATTAAAACAAGGTTCAACTTATGAAAAAATGATCAACTATGGTTCTATTGCAGCTATGGCAATTTTAATTGCGTATGGCTCAAGAACTATATTGATGGCGGGAATGGGGATTTCTTAGGCATGGCAGTTGTAACGGCCCAAAAACCATCTGAAGAATTAATCACTATTGGGAAAACATCTACTCAATCAGATGCTATAACTCTTAGAATTGCAAGATCAAATCCTGCAGAAGGACAAGAGACTACTTATGCTGAATTCAAAGTTCCAGTAAAGAAATGGACCACTGTTTTAGAAGCAATCTTGTATGTAAAACAAAATCTTGATCATGCTGTAGCTGTAAGATACTCTTGCAGACAGGCATCATGTGGCTCATGTGGGATGAAGATTAATGGAAAACCAGCACTGGCATGTTACACAAAGGTTTCAGAAATAAAATCAAATGTTATCACAGTTGAACCAATGAACAATTTTCCAATAATTAGGGATCTTGCAGTTGATTTCAAGCAGCTTACATCTAATCACAAAAAAATAAAGCCATTTATCATTAACGAAGAGTCTGAAGTTACACCTGAATCTAAAGAATTTATACAAACACCAAAAGATCTTGAAAAGTTTCTCCAGTTCTCATACTGTATAAAATGTGGTCTATGTAATTCTGCATGTCCAACAATGGCTACTGATACCTCATTTATTGGTCCACAGGGACTTGCACAAGCTTACCGGTATGTGGCAGATAACCGAGATAAAGGAAAAGAAGAGCGACTGAAAATTGTCGATAATTCTCATGGAATTTGGAGATGTCACTTTGCTGGTTCTTGTAGTCATGTTTGTCCAAAAGGTGTAGATCCTGCTATGGCAATACAATTGCTTAGAGGATATATGTTAGGATTTCAGAAATAATTTTTTAAGGCTTTTTAGGATTTTTACTAGTATTGACTTGATTGTTTATGGCTTCTGCCATAAAATGATTTGAAACGTTTACCTTTACGTCATTAATGCCATCTATCTTAAGCAAATTGTCATGCACATCTTGTGCAATTTTAAATCCAAATATTGCTGGACAAAAAGGACTTGTCAAGTGCAGGTCGATTTTAACTTCAGATTCAACGATGTCAATATTGTCTATTAATTCAAGCTCCATAATTGAGACATTAATTTCTGGATCAACTACCTTTGTTAGTTCATCAAAAATTTGTCTTCTCAGGTCTTGAGATGCCTGTGACATAAATTAAAAAAGCGTCTATGCTATATATAACCATTCTAATTCGTAAATTGATGTACAGATCGAGATTAGAGGGAAAGTTAGACGAAAACACTTTGGAATTCCTCTCTTCAATTTCTGATGATTTTCAAATTGCTTTGTATGATATTCTTGGAAGTCAAGCTCACACTTTGATGCTTTTAGAAAATAAAATAATAACAAAAGCTGAAGCATCAAAGATTCTCTCAGCACTTGAAAAACTCAAAAAAGAAAAATTCTCTGAAAAATCAGAAGCTGAAGACATCCATGAACTAATTGAGTCTCTGGTGATTAAAAAAGCCGGAAAAGACGCAGGTGGTAAAATGCATACCGCACGCTCAAGAAACGACCAAGTAACACTTGATATACGCATGAAAATTCGTGATGATATCAATATTGTCTGTTTTTGCTTAAACGAAGTAATTTCTACATTCATACAACTCGCAGAAAAATATCAAAATACCATAATGCCTTTGTATACTCATCTACAGCAGGCCCAAGTTGGACTCTTCTCTCATTTTCTACTTGCATATGCCGATGCACTTTTCAGAGATCTTGATAGATTCTATATGACATATGGGAGAGTCAATGAATCTCCCCTTGGGGCAGGTCCAGTTGGAGGAACAAGCATTCCAATTAACAGACAATCTACAGCAAAAATGCTTGGATTCAAAGGACTTGTAGAGAATTCAATTGATGCTACTTCATCACGAGACTTTGTTGCAGAATATGTGGGAAATTCTTCCATACTTATGACAAACTTGAGTAGAATGGCAGAAGATTTTATCATATGGTCTACTTCTGAATTTTCATTTCTAGAATTGTCTGATAAATTTACCTCCACATCAAGTGTTATGCCACAAAAGAAGAATCCAGATATTCTTGAGCTAATAAGAGGAAAAACTGCTCAAGTCATAGGATATCAAATGGCTGTGTTGTCAAATCTAAAGGGACTCCCATCAGGATACAACCGGGATCTTCAACAAATCAAAGTCTCTATTTGGCCAACTTCTAAGATAGTAATATCCTCATTACTTGTAGTAAACTCTCTTCTTAAAACTATGAATGTAAATGAGAAAAAATTAAGATATGCAATAGATGGTGGATTTTCAATCTCGCTTGATATTGCAGAACATTTGGTACGAAAAGGAATACCTTTTAGAATTTCACACAAAATAGTAGGACATCTGGTTCAAATTGCTGCAAATTCAAAAAAATCTTTATCGCAGCTATCTCTATCTGAAGTAAAAGAAACAATTCCATCTGATGAAATTGATGCAAAAGAACTCTACAAAATAATCCAATCCACAACTCCTGAATCTTCATTAGACACTAGAAGATCTCAAGGCTCTTCTGGTAAACATGAACAACAAAGAATGATTGCAGATAGAAAAAAGAAGATTCAGGCATATGTTGTAGGTACCACAAAGAGAACCAATGAAGTAAGGGCTGCAATTGAGGGGTTGGAAAGTAAATTGAAGGTCTTGATAAAAAACAAAGCCTAAAATATATCAAAAGTATATGGAATTTCAAGTTTTTATAGGTAAAATAGTAATTACTTGAATTTAATGTAGGAAACTTGACTTTTATATTTATTTTACTTAACATATGGGCAAATAACAAAATTTTGTAAATCACGTCTCAGTATGTATCAATACGTACAACCACAATCAAACAACCCTAACTACACTGCAGGTCAAACATGGGGTGCACTCAAAAAAGCCTGGCGAGGATACAAAATTGCAAAGGTTCAGAGTGATAACACCAGAATGTCCGAATATGCAAAGAAGATTAGAACACTTCAGCATGACTTGGGTATCAAACAAGCAGACTTTCCAGAATTACATCTGAGTAGTTAGAATCCTTCTCTTTTTGAAGATTTGATGATAAATGATATGAAATATTTCAAATCTTGATTAATTTGTTGATTTTAAGCGGGTTCGCGGGGATTCGGACCCCGGACAGCCGGATTAAAAGTCCGGTACTCTACCTGGCTGAGCTACGAACCCATAGCGAAGGGTCATAGTTGTGTATAATTTAGTCTTTTACAAAATTTTTTGAATAAAAGAAAGCTTTAAACTCAGATTTTCTTCCACAATATTTTAACGCCCTTGTAGTATAGAGGGGATGCGGTTAATTCCAATCCTCGTAAAGCCCGGTCTAGAATGGGGCCCTGTCACGGCCTCGACGCGTGTTCAAATCCCGCCAAGGGCGCCATAAATTTTTTCGAAAGTGAATCAGAAATTAAATCTTAAATCTTGATTGATAATCCAAGTTTTTTCATGACATCTGCAAGTGTTTCCTTATTTGCAGCAGCTATGAATGATATCCTCTTATCATAGCTTAATTTTGAGTCAAGTGGCATACCATTTTCATCAACTACATATCCACCAGCTTCCAAAGCGATCAGATATCCTGCAGCAACATCTGTTATCCTTAATTTTCTTCTCAGATCTACAAATACATCAACTAGTCCACGGGCAAATATTGCAAGTTCTAATGCAACGGCTCCAAAATGTCTCACATGATTTGATGCTGCAAGAATTGGTGCTAATTGGGGTAATGCTTCTGGTGAAATTCCGGAAATGTCAACGCCTACAACAAAATAGATTGGTTTTTCTTTGTGGACCTGAATCCTCTTTCCATTCATAAATGCCCCTTTTCCCTTTGATGCAGAATACAAATCTCCATGATGTAAATCCATGATGACTCCATCTGTAACTGAACTAAGATTATCTTCTGGTGCAAA
Source organism: Nitrososphaerota archaeon (assembly GCA_028867675.1). Lineage (GTDB taxonomy): Archaea > Thermoproteota > Nitrososphaeria > Nitrososphaerales > Nitrosopumilaceae > Nitrosotalea. The sequence continues at coordinate 44,554 of JAGWGA010000009.1, forward strand.
TGCAAGTGAACAACAAAAGAAAGGTAGTCCTCTAACTGCATTAGTGGAACCATCGATGGCATCCATTATTACAAACCCTTTAGGATTTGGGGATAACTCCACCATGCCACATTCTTCTCCAAAAACTGTACATTCAAAATTTATCTCTCGTAGATAATCAAGAACTGTCTTTTCTGCTACTATATCGATTCGTCGTGATATGTCTCCACCTGCACCCATTCCATGATCTGCACCTGATCCCTCTGTTCCCGCAAGATCCTTTACATTATTGTATACCCTCTTTGCAGCCTCTTCTAAAACCTCGATTACTTTCACAAGTTTTTCTTTTCAAAGTCCTAATTTATTTTAAGTAATAAAAAACTAGGCTGAATGCATAAATAGCAAAAAAGTTGTGCCATTGTGTGAGTAGTAAAGACGAGTCAATTTTTAGTAAGGAATCTCTCCTGTCTACTAAACCTGGTAAAGACATAGTCAAGCAAGCGTTATTCAAAAGTAAAGGTTACAAATTATTTGACAAATACAAAAAGGAGGCAGAGGATGAGTTTCCAAAATTTACCAAAAGGTTTGCTGAAGATCTACTAAAAGAGATAAAGTCTGACCCTAATCCCTTTGAAACACAAGAAAAATTTGCCAAAGAAGTTGGTTCTACTGAAATAATTTTGCAAAAATCGCAAATAGACGAGGTTAAAAAGAGACTGGAAAATTACGAGACTCTTCTAGATAGAGTTTCAAGAATACTAAATTCTAATTTTGTTAAAATGACCTTTCCAGTTTTTAATGCACTATATGATGCCTCAACTCAATATTTTGGGGATTCAAATGATAGTAAGAAAAAAACGGATATCATTGATGGACATATCATAGCAATTGATCTTAGTGAACCGATGGATAGAATAATGGACAAAGATGAAGATGTAGAATTTCTAGACGATTACAAATTGATGAATCCATACATCTTGAAGCTTGCAAGAGACAAGATTTCTGTTGGTGGAAAAGAAGTTTTGGAAGAGTTTGAGCGAGGTTTCAAGGATGCAAGAATAGGTCAGTACATTGATTTTAAATTAAAAATAAATCCAAAAAGTATTTCAGAAGAAGAAATGATTCAATGTTACAAAAAATATAGAGCCGTAATGGGAACTGCTGGAAAGAATATGACGCTTGCAAGATTTCCATTAGGGGAAATCTTCTATCTTGGGATGGCAAAAGCTGCAGAATCAGTTGGGTGTGGAAATGAAATTGAAGATTCTATTAAGAACAAATTTGTTAAAGTTCCTTCTTGGCCTCTGTATTACACATTTCTTACAGGAGATGTCCAAAAAGGATTTGAATTTACAATGAAAAAAAGTGATATCTATCTAAGTGAAGCAAGACTTGCTTTGGAACTTTTACCAGAAAGTTTCTCACATAAAGATTTTCTAGAGTTTCTCTTTTTAACAGTAGAACACTACAACTTGTATTGGTATAATCAACTTTCAAAAGAAAAGTTGTGGAAAGAATTTGAATCAAAAATTCCAAAGTGATTTGAAATGATGTGGTCTGACAAGTATAGGCCAAAGAATTTGCTTGAGATGGTTGGAAACGAAGAAGCAAAGGAATCTTTTGTTAAATGGCTTGGAAAGTGGATCAAGGGAACAAAACCGCTTCTATTAGTTGGTCCACCTGGAATTGGAAAAACTACCATGGCCATCTTGGGCGCAAAGCAATTTGGCTATGATCTAATCAGCATGAATGCAAGTGATGTTAGAAGTAAACAGAAAATTCAAGAAATTCTCAATCCTATTCTTGGTAACCGTAGTGTACTTGGAAAACCAATGATCTTCGTTGATGAAGTAGATGGAATACATGGAAGATCTGATTTTGGGGGTGTAGAAGCGTTAATTGATATTCTAAAAGAGCCAACTATTCCAATGATCCTTGCAGCAAATTCTGACATATCTGACAAAATGAAATCCATAAAAAAAGTTGTGACTACAGTAAAGCTTAGACCGCTTCCTCCAAGATTGATGCGATTATACCTTGAAGAAATTCTAAGACGAGAAAACGTCTCAATAAAAATTGGTAGTCTAATAAAAATAATTATAGATTCGCGTGGTGATATTCGTTCAATTTTAAACTCTGCTCAAGCACTAGCTGGTGGATTTGAACCTCAACTTGATAAATCGTATCAAACTGCTAATGTGGAAGAATCAATAAATTCATTTTTTGTAGCCAAATCACTAGAAGAGGCTCAAGTCATACTTTATTCTCTAAGAATTGATCCTAAAGAGAAAATTAATGCATTTTATTCAAGTGTGATAACAAGTACTCTGCCAAAAGATGTTCTAAAAGAAATGTTGGATGTACTTTCTGAAGCTGATATGTTATATGGAAAAATAATGAGACGTCAAGAATGGAGACTTTTACGATATCTTGATAGTATTTTATTGAAACTATACAGACAAGGAACTTCAATAAAATACTCTCAATTTAATCTTCCATGGCCTACTCTTAATAGAATTAGATGGGATGGAAGAGCAATAAAGGGACTAACTAGCAATCTTGCAAAACAAATGCACGTTTCACGCAGTACGTTTTCAACTTTGTATTTGCCATATCTTCTGTATTGTATAAAAAATAAATCTCTTGAAATGGAATTAAATGAGACAGATTATGAAATTGTACAAAAAGAATTAGAGATTATGAAATGAGCTGGCGTAGTATACCGATGAAATTTCCAGGGACATGTCTAGTTTGCAATAAAAAGATAGAAATCAATGAAGTTGCTTTATGGGCAAAAGGATTAGGTGTCAAACATCAGGCCTGTGCAGAAGTTATGCAGCTAAAATGCATAATTTGTGGAGGTCAGGCGGGATGTCCAGAGTGTGAATTTGCTGATAATTGTGATCTAAACAAAGTCTCACAGATGTGCATATGTAAGAAATGTAGTGATGGCAAAGATGCCTTTTCGCTCTATCAAAGTTCTGTAGTGAAACGATTTCCTTTACTAAATCTTAAAATCTAACCACTCAGAATGAGAAATCGATGGCAAAGCCTACCACAAAGATTACTCCATTAGATCCAGCCTTTCATGGCGAATCAAACTATGAAGTAGGATTGGAAGACCTTCTTGCAGAGAAACGAAGTCTAATAGCAAAATTAGAAGCCAATCCGCAGACTAGTCATGAGACATTACAGTCTGCCAGAGAAGCACTTCAAATCGTAGAAGGACTTTGGCAAAATTACCATATTGGGATGAATGTTTTCCGCAATGCAAAGGGCGGCCGAGATGGTATTAGAGAAGTAAAAACTGATTAAATTAATATAGGTTGTAGTCAGCCTCTATTTCGAATCATGCATTCTGAAAAAATTAAAAATTTTTTACATAAAAGGAGACAGGCAGAACAAAGTGGTGGAGAAGAAAGAATTCAGGGTCAACACGATAAGGGTAAACTGACTGCAAGAGAGAGAATCGACCTACTACTTGACGAAGGAAGTTTTAATGAAATTGATTCGATGACAACTCACCATTATTATGAATTTGATATGCAAAACAAAAAATTCTTTGGAGATGGAGTTATAACCGGATACGGAACTATACACGGAAAACAAGTTTTTCTTTTTGCTTATGATTTTACAGTTCTTGGTGGAACACTAAGTGAAATGGGTGCCAAGAAAATTACAAAAGTTATGGAACATGCTACTAAAGTTGGTTGCCCAATCATAGGCATAATAGATTCAGGTGGAGCAAGAATTCAAGAAGGAATTCTAAGTCTTGATGGTTTTGCAAGTATATTTTATCATAACCAACTTGCTTCAGGAGTAGTACCACAAATTACTATTAGTGTTGGGCCATCAGCAGGTGGTGCAGTGTATTCCCCTGCAATGACAGACTTTGTTATAATGGCTGACAAGATTGCTACAATGTTTGTAACTGGTCCAGAAGTTGTCAAGACAGTACTTGGAGAAGATGTATCTTTTGATGAACTTGGAGGAGCAATGTCCCATGGAAAGAACAGTGGTGTTGCACACTTTGTTGGAAAGAACGAGTATCAATGTATGGATATTGTAAAGACACTCTTATCGTATATTCCTCAGAATAGCACAGAAGAACCGGCAATTGTAGAAACTGGTGATGATCCAAACCGACTAGATAATAATCTCATAAACATAATTCCAGAGAATCCCCTTCAACCCTATGATATGAAAGAAATCATAAGTTCTATTGTTGATAATCATGTATTCTTTGAAATCCATGAATTATTTGCACCAAATGTTGTAGTAGGATTTGCAAGAATGCATGGAAGGACAGTTGGAATTGTAGCAAATCAGCCAATGGTGCTTGCAGGTGCCTTGGATATTGATTCATCTAACAAAGCATCAAGGTTCATCAGATTCTGTGACTGTTATAATATTCCAATTATTACTCTAGTTGATACCCCTGGATATATGCCTGGGACACAACAAGAACATGCTGGAATTATCCGTCATGGAAGTAAACTCTTGTATGCCTACTGTGAGGCTACAGTTCCAAAGATTACGCTAATCATAGGAAAAGCCTATGGTGGAGCATATATTGCAATGTCCAGCAAGAATTTGGGAACAGATATGAATTATGCATGGCCAAATGCACAAATTGCCGTACTTGGTTCTGAAGCAGCTGTAAGAATTATGAACAGAAAAGAAATTGATTCTGCAAAAGATCCAGCTGCAATGAAAAAACAACTTGTTGATAACTTTACTGAAAAATTTGCTAATCCATATATTGCTGCATCTTATGGTACTGTTGATTTAGTAATTGATCCTGCTGAAACGCGACCTGCATTAATACGTGCTTTGGATGCTTTAGCAAATAAGAGGGAAAGAAGAATTCCTCGAAAGCATGGAAACATTAATCTTTAGAGTGACATGATCAAGAAAATTTTAATCTCAAACAGGGGAGAAATCGCAATACGTGTCATTAAAACATGTAATGCATTAGGGATAAAATCTGTAGCAGTTTATTCTGATGAAGATGTAAATTCAAAACACGTCAAGATGGCTACTGAAGCATATCATATTGGTGCGGCACCTCCAGCACAAAGTTATCTGAACATGGAAAAAATAGTTGAAACAGCTATTATCTCTGGAGCAGATGCAATTCATCCGGGATATGGATTCCTTTCAGAAAATGCAGACTTTGCAGATCTATGTGAAAAAAAGAAACTCAATTTCATAGGTCCTTCAGGAAAATCAATGAGACTTTGTGGTGACAAAATGGAATGTAAAGATGCAATGATAAAAGCAAAGGTACCTACCGTACCAGGAAGTCCTGGAATTGTTGAAGAAGTTGAAAAAGCATTAGATATTGCTCACAAAATTGGTTATCCCGTCTTACTAAAGTCAGTTTTTGGTGGAGGAGGTAGGGGAATTAGACTTGTACATGATGAGAAAGAATTACGAGAGGCCTTTGAAATTGCTTCAGGCGAATCCAAAGCTGCATTTGGTAAATCTGCTCTATTTGTAGAGAAATTCCTTCCAAAAATAAGACACATTGAATTTCAACTAGCACGTGATAAACATGGAAATGCTGTACATATCTTTGAACGAGAATGTTCTATCCAGAGACGACATCAAAAACTCATAGAGATGTCTCCATCTCCAGTTGTTGATCAAAAGATTCGTGATGAAATTGGAGAACTTGCAGTAAAAGCTGCAGTAGCTGTGGACTATCATAATGCGGGAACTGCAGAATTTCTAAGATTAGATGATGGAACATTTTACTTTATAGAAATTAATGCGAGATTGCAAGTTGAGCATCCAGTAACTGAATTAGTTTCAGGTCTTGATCTTGTAAAATTACAAATTGACATTGCAAATGGACAAGAAATTCCATTCAAACAAAAAGATCTCAAAGTAAACGGTTGCTCTATAGAATGTAGAATTAATGCAGAAGATACATTCCTAGACTTTGCACCATCAACTGGAAAAATCTTTGATGTCGATATTCCTTCAGGTCCAGGAGTCAGAGTTGATACATACCTCTATCCTGGTTGCACTGTATCACCATACTATGATTCACTAATGGGCAAACTCATCACATGGGGACAAAACTTTGAAGAGGCGAGACAAAGAATGACTCTTGCACTGTCTGATTTCTATATTGAAGGAGTCGAAACTGCAATTCCATTATACAAGACTATTTTGGATAGTAAGGAATTCATTAGTGGTGACCTATCAACTGATTTTCTTGATAGATTCAAAATTCTTGACAGGTTACAAAATGATCTGAAAAAAGAGGCATCCCAGAAATCCGAAGCTGCTTTAGCTGCTACTCTAATACATTCAGAATTTCTCAAAAATAGGATAAAATCACATAAAGAACACACTGTGAGATGGAAAACCCAAGTGGATAGGCATTAAAATGAAATTCATTCTAGAAAATACAAATGAAAACTTGGATGGAGAAATTGTCAAATCTATTGCTAATAACGAGTTTGTCTTGAAGATCCAAGGAAAAGAACGTGAATTAAAAATAATTACAATGACTCATGATAAAGTTGAGTTTATGTTGGATAGTGTTTATCACATCACAAAATATCTTGAAAACAGTACTAATAGAATAACACTTGTTATTGATGGAGTAAAATTGACATTTAACAAACGCCCGGAGATGGACAAGATTGTTTACAAAAACTCTGGAGCTGACTCTGCTGCTGATTCTCAAATAAATCTTAAAAGTCAAATTCCTGGTAGAGTTGTATCGATAAATGTTGCAACTGGAGACAAAGTAAAGAAAGGAGATGTAGTTTGTGTTTTGGAATCTATGAAAATGCAAATTTCAATCAAATCTCATAAAGACGGTATCGTAAAATCTATGAAATTAAAACAGGGCGCATCAGTAGCCAAAAGCGATGTGCTGGCAGAGATTGAATAATTATTTTTAAAAATAAATTAAAAGGAATTTAATTTCCTTTCTTAAGAAAATCTATTATCTCTTGATAGTTTGGTTCTATCAATGGATTGTCTGAAACCCATTTGTAGACTATGGTTCCATTTGCATCTACGATAAACACAGATCTTTTTGCCGCATCATAACCTTTCACATGCAACAAATCAGGCATTAAAACATCATAGTCTCTTATTGTCTGACTCTTGTAGTCTCCAAGAACTGGGAAATTGAGATGATGTGCTTCTGCAAATGCTTTGTTTGCAAATGGGCCATCATTACTAATTCCTATTACTTGAGCACCAAGTTTTGATATCTGATTCCATTCGTCTCTAAAGGTACACATTTCCTTTGTACATACAGGAGAACTTGCTGCTACAAAGAATGAGAGAACTACTTTTTTCCCTTTAAATTCATCCAAGCTACGCATTTTCAGATCTGTATCTACTAGAGTGAAGGACGGTGCCTTTTGTCCTATATTTGCCATAACTTAGATTCATTATTGACATATATCAATCAATTTGAGATTTCAAATTGAATAGAAAACAAATGTGAAAGATTGAAGATATTATCCAATTTCAAAGAAATTGTTGAAAAATTTACCATCAATGAAAAGTATGATCGAATAATGTGAATAGATTTTTATACTCTACGACTGGCTTGTTAGCTACTTTGGTGGGAGAAGCTGCTGGTAGTTTCAGTCCAATCTTACTGTTATTCATATTTGCAATTGTAGCTACAGGACCTACATTGATTCTTTCTAGAATGATCGCACCTAGACGTACTCCTAATCCCGTAAAGTTCCTTCCAATGGAATCTGGTCAAGTCCCACAAGGTGAAGGACGTACTCACTTCATGATGCAATATTACTCGTATGTCTTGATGTTTGTTGTATTTGATGTAGCATCGATCTTTTTGTACGCTTGGGGAAGTAGTATTCTTAATTTGCCAAAAGCTGAGACTCTTCCGATTATTGGATTTCTTGCGATAATCTTTGCAGCCTTTGCCTTTGCACTATATCAGGCAGGGAGAAAAGACATTTGGTAACTTTTAAATCGAATATAGAAAAGATTCGGGATGGGGAAGAGAAATGTTAAAAGAATTAGTAAATCAGGATACAGCACCTCATGCTACTAATGTTCTAGTTGGAAAACTTGGTGATATACTAATCAAGGCAGTAGGAAAACCGTTTGACATGGCAATCAACTGGGGTAGAATCTATTCCCTGTGGCCAGTCCATCTTGAGACTGCATGCTGCAGTGTAGAATTTGGCGCTGCATCCAGTCCACGTTATGACGTTGAAAGATTTGGCATTATCGAAGCATTTGGTTCTCTAAGACAATGTGATCTAATTGTTGTCATGGGAACAATTACCAGAAAAATGGCTCCTAGATTGAGAATGGTATATGATCAGATGCCTGATCCAAAATATGTCATAGCAATGGGAGCATGTGCAATTACTGGAGGATTATATTTTGACTCGTATAATGTACTCCCAGGTATAGATGGAGTTCTTCCTGTTGATGTTTATGTCCCAGGATGTCCACCAAGACCCGAGACACTTATTCAGGGATGTATGTTACTTCAAGAAAAAATAAAACGGATGAAGGCTAAATAGCAATGAGCTCTGGAAATGAAAAGGACGTAGAAGTTAAAGATACTGCCGATGAGCAATCTAATTCATCAAATTCAATGTCCAAGGATGAAGCAAAGAAATTTTATGAAGAAAAAGGATTGGACTTATCTCCCGATGTTCCTGTTAAACCAAAACCAATTCCTGCATTTGAAAAATCTTTAGCTGATAAAATTTCTTCAAAATTTTCTGATAAGATACATGTAGACTATGTAAGAGCTGACAGAATTAGAATTACCGCTAAAAGAGAAGATATTGTAGATGTTGCTAAATTTATTCGAGATGAACTAAAGTATGATCACGCTGAATCTGTATCCGGAGTCGACTATCCTGATTCAAGTGAAATTGAAGTTGTATATCACTTGGGATCTTATTCTGATGAAAAACTTGGACGACAAATTCTTACACTAGCAACTAGAGTTCCAAGAGAAGATATACCAAATCCCGGTTCAGATAAAACAAGAACTCCATCGCTGCGTGACGTATTCTATAGCGTAGAGTTTCACGAAAGAGAATGTTTTGAAATGTTTGGTGTTTACTTTGAAGGTCATCCTGATATGCGTAGATTGCTTCTCCCAGAAGATTGGGCGGATATACCCCCATTTAGAAAGGATTTCAAGATAAAGGGAAGATAAGATGACAACACAACTACCTCCAGGAATGCATATTGAGACAGTAGACGAAAAGATAATGACACTTAACGTAGGTCCTCAACATCCAGGTTCTGGACATATGAGACTAATCATCAAAGTCGACGGTGATTACATTGTTTCATGTGATCCTGATCCAGGTTATGTACATCGAGGAGAAGAAAAAATGGCTGAATATAGAAACTACATTCAGAACATTCCACATCTTGAAAGACCTGTGATTCACGACTCTTCTAATATTTTGTATCCGTATTGTCTTGGAGTTGAAGAGTTATTGGGAATTGAAGTTCCTGAAAGAGCAAAATATATTC